>JAUVSX010000050.1 GCA_030596915.1 Chloroflexota bacterium
AGCCGCAGTTTCGGCGGTGGGCGTGGTGCGCGGAACCTGGGTGGTCAGGCGGTGGGAGGGCAGGGAGGGTGGGGGAGCTGGTGTGCGTGGCGGAGACTGCCGAGGTGCATTTCAGGGGTGGGGCGACGAAGGTCACTGGATGGCGAAAATCGGTGGTTTGCGGTGGGCGCTGGCTCCGGGCTTGAATGCAGCCGCAGTTTCGGCGGTTGGGGTGGTGCGCGGAACCTGGGCGGTGGGAGGGCACGGAGGGTGGGGGAGCTGGTGTGCGTGGCGGAAACTGCCGAGGTGCAATTCAGGGGTGGGGCGACGAAGGTCATTGGATGGCGAGAATCGGTGGTTTGCGGTGGGCGCTGGCCCAAAGACTGAAATGCAGCCGCTTGCCTCCTCCGCCAAGCGGCGGTACAATGGAACGAGCATGCGGGAGGTGCCCCTCGCACGTGGTCGATTCTTCCTCAAGGTAACCCAGGCACGCTGACAAAGGGTCAACATGGGCCGGCGCATCGGGGTGCTGAACTACAAAGGCGGCACAGGAAAGACGACTACTGTCGTCAACCTGGGAGCCGCGCTTGCGTTGCGTGGTGCCCGCGTGTTGTGCATCGATCTCGACGCCCAAGGGAGTCTGGCAACCTGCTTTGGCGTGAGCTACAAGTTTTCGCTCTCTCAACTCTTGCTGGGACAGGTGGGCCCGCGAGAATGCGTGGTGCAGGCGCGGGACAACCTGGACCTCATCCCCAGCGACAGCACCCTGATCCAGGCCGAAGGCGCGATGTGGCGCCTGAATGACAACAGGCAGGCCCGGCAGATGCTCCTCCGGAACACGCGCGGCCTGGATCGCATGTACGACTACGTCTTGCTGGATTTCTCTCCGTCCGCAAGCATCGTGAGCGAATGCGGTCTTCGCTATGCCCAGGAACTGATAGTGCCGGTGAGGACATCGTACCTGGCGCTGGTCGGGACCCGTCAGGTAGTCGAGACGCTGAAGCACGTTGGACGGGTCCCGGGCCACCACGTTCGGCTGTATCTGACTCTCCCGACTTTCTACTCGCGTCGCCAACGGAAGGACCGTGAGGTTCTGGCCATCCTGCGCCGCCACTTCACGCACCGCGTCGCGCATCCCGTGCGGGCCAGCGTCAAGCTCACCGAGGCGCCGAGCCACCGGCAGACGATCTACGAATACTCTCCGCGTAGCTCTGGCGCCAGCGACTACGCCCGCTTGGCTGAGAGGATCCTCCGCGATGGCTAAGGGTGGGCGAGAGCCCAGGCAGAGCATCGGGCACGACCCCTTGGATGAGGTCGACTTTGAGTGGCTTGAGCGTCAGGATGACGAGACGTCCATTGAGGCTCTCGGCGATGATCCGCTCGAAGGCCTGGGCCCTGGGTTGGCGGACGACGAGCTCCAAGGGCTGCCGCCAGTTCTCGCGACCGTTCCTTTGCCCAGTGAGGACGACCCGTACAAGGCCGACGGAGCTGAGGCGGTTCCAGGCGAGCCGCGCCCCGGTACGCGCGAAGACACAGTTGCCGCAGACCCCGAAGCGATCCGCGCCGATGGTCCATCTTTTCGGCCAGTGGTGTCGATCAGCGAGGTCCTTCGTGCAGAGGATCAGCGCCCCGAGGCGACCTTCTTCTTCCCGCATGATTTCAGGTGGGGCGTTTCGGTGGCCGGCAACTCCGTCGAGGGCCACAACCTGGACAGCGAATGGTGGGCCTGGGAACACGAGAAGGGCCGCATCAAGCTAGGTCACACGTCGGGCGTCGCATGCGATTGGTGGCAGAACGCGGAGGCCGATTTCGACCGAGCCGCCGAACTGGGTCTCAATGCCCTACGCATGTCGGTTGAATGGTCCCGCGTCGAGCCTGGCCCCGGTGTGTTCGATGAGCACGTGCTTGAACGCTACGCGGAGATGCTGCGGGGATTGCAGGAGCGGGGCATCGAGCCGATGGTTACGCTACACCATTTCAGCAGTCCGCTCTGGATGGCGGAGCAGGGTGGGTGGGAACAGCGCAAGTTCGTAGCACTCTTCGCCCGCTACGTGCGTGTGGCTGTCCAGGTGTTGGGTGAGCACTGTGACCTGTGGTGCACCTTCAACGACCCGAACCTGCACGCCTACCTTGCCTACACGGAAGGAGTCTTCCCGCCCGGCAAGTCCGACTACAGGGCGACAATCCGCGTGATGCGCCACATGGTTGAGGCCCACGCTGCTGCGTACAATGAGCTCCACGCTGTGCAGCCTGATGCCCGAGTTGGCCTGTCGCACAACTTCCGCCCTGTCCGCCCGGCCAGCCCTGATGCGTCGGAGGACCGCCGCACCGCACGTAGGGCAGACCGCATCTACAATCAGGCCATCGTAGCGGCTCTCGAAACAGGCATCTGGCCGTCGCCGCTGGGGGTCGGGCCTGCGTTTGGGGTGCGCGGCAAGCTGGACTGGATCGGGATAAGCTACTATGGCAGGGACTTGGTGCAGTTCGACGCCAGGCGCCGACGGGCTGTGCTAGGGCGGCGCATTCCGGGAGACGGGGCCGAACTGCTCGACGGCGGATACGGTGAGTTCTACGCGCAGGGGATGCTCGAGGGTATCCAACGCCTATCGCGACTTGGGCTTCCGATCTACGTCACCGAGAATGGCATCCCTGACGACGATGACGACCAGCGTCCGCGGTATCTGGTTGCGCACCTGTACCAGATATGGCGCGCCGTTCAGCTCTCGTACCCGGTTGTCGGATACTACCATCGCACTCTCGTCGACGGATTCGAGTGGTCCGAGGGATGGACCCAGCGCTTCGGTTTGCTCGCCTTCGACCCCGGCGCGACTCAGAGGCGACCGCGACGGAGCGCAAACCTCTTCTCCGATATTGTCCACGCCAACTCAATCAGCTCCGAGGCGATCGACGAATACGTTCCCCGGCTCCGAAACGAGCTGCTACCCGAACCCTCGGGCGACGGATGAGCGACCGCCAAGCGACGTACTGTCCTCATTGCGCGAACCTGATGGACTTCGCCGAAGTGGGCGGCCGCGTGCGCCAGGTCTGTCCGGCCTGTGGCTTCGTCCTGTACCGGAATCCCGTGCCGGGTGTCGGCGTCTTGATCGAGATGTGCGACGGGATTGTGCTGGTACAGCGAGGACAGCCGCCGTTCGTGGGATCGTGGGCTCTGCCGGGCGGCTACATCGAGGAGGACGAGAGCGTCGAGCAGGCGGCGGTAAGGGAGGCCCGCGAGGAAACCGGGCTCGAGGTGGAGCTAGTGGAGCGCGTCGGCGTGGACTCCTTCCCCGAAGGGCCGGTGCAAAGCGGCATCATCGTCTGCCACCGCGCCCGCCCGACCGGTGGGAGACTGGAGGCCGGTGACGACGCACAGGATGCGCGGGTCTTCTCGGTGGACGCAATCCCCGAGCAGGTGGCGTTTCGGACGCATCGCGAGGTGCTTGCCCGGTGGCGGGCTGTTGTGGGCACGCCATCAGAGAAGCCCGCGCCTGGCGTGGTCGTCCGCGAGGCCACCAGCCACGACGAGGACCGCGTCATCGAGCTGCTCGGCCTGATCCCTGCAAACGCCTCTCTCGACCCGCTGCATCTGCAAGCCGCGGCCCAGCGCTTCCGCGAACGCTCGGCGATGGACGTGCTGGTCGCGGACGTCCACGGGATGGTTGTCGGTTTTGTGGCCCTCTCCTTCGTCACAGCCCTCTCAGGGGTGCGTGTGCTGATCACCGACATGGCAGTGGATCCAGAGCACAGGCGCCGCGGCATCGGTGCGAGGTTGCTTGAGGCAGGCATCCAGCGGGCTGACCGGCGGGGCGCCACCCACCTGCTGGTCGACACGTCCCGGGGAGACACGGCGACGCGCGAGTTCTATCAGGCTTGCGGCCTCGAATCCGGCGGCGTCGCTTCGATTCGGATCCGCTAGGCCTCGCCACCCGCAGTCGCACCGGCGACAGAGTCAGAAGAGCGGCCTCATAGAGGCCGCTCCAAGACAGCGGAAGGAGTGGGATTCGAACCCACGGAGCATTTCTGCTCACACGTTCTCCAGACGTGTGCCTTCGTCCGCTCGGCCATCCTTCCCAGTGTTCGGCGATTATACCACACGCCGTGGGGACTCCCAAGCACGCATCGGCTGGCGAAGGGGCAGAGCGGCTCGGGTGGCATCACCGGCGCCTCTGGCGCCGCCGCGAGACTGCACGGGGCGGGACTCGCGCTGAACCAGCCCAGTGGTAGAATCCGCCGCGGTGTTTGACATGGTTCCGAGCCCACCACTGTTCTCAGGCTACGTGTTCGATCTGGATGGCACGGTCTATCTTGGAGACGCCCTGCTGCCCGGAGCCAAGCGCGCGATCGATGGGCTCCGTCTGGCCGGTTCCCAAGTCGTCTTCCTCAGCAACAAGCCCCTGCAATCTCGCGCTGAGTATGCCGCGAAGCTCGTTCGACTGGGAATACCCACGCGCGTTGACGAAGTGATCAACTCCTCGTGGGTGCTGACCCGTTGGCTTGAGCAGGAAGCTCCGGGAGCGTCCCTGTTCGTAATTGGCGAGGCCCCGCTGAAGGCGGAACTCGCGGCGGCCGGCTTCCGCCTGACCGAGCAGGTGAGCGAGATTGACTTCGTCGTGGCCTCCTTCGATCGTGACTTCCACTATCGGAAGCTCCAGATTGCCTTCGATGCCGTTAGGTCCGGCGCGCGCTTCGTAGCAACCAATGCAGATCCCTATTGCCCGACTCCGGAAGGAGGACTGCCCGACGCGGGCGCGGTGATTGGAGCGATAGAGGGTTCTACCGGGCGGCAAGTGGAGGTTGTGGCCGGCAAGCCGTCCCTTCTTACAGCCCGAGCTATTCTGGATCGCCTGCGTCTGCCTGCGCGGGCGTGTATCGTAGTGGGGGACCGGCTGGCGACGGACATCCGCATGGGTCAGAACGCTGGGATGGCCACGGCAGTCGTGCTCACGGGCGTGACTACCGAGGAGCTATTGGCTTCCTCAGACGTCCGGCCGGACTTTGTTCTGAAGCGCCTGGACGACCTGCTGCCCGGACCGACCCGCTGAGGAGGCCCGATGTTGCCTCGCGTGCACAGCATCCACATGGGGGCAGGCACGGCACACCTGATTGAACACGAGCGATGCCTGGTTCTGGTGGACGCAGGGGTCCCCAGGTTCGAGCGGACGGTCCTGCGTGCTATGCAGCGGCTCGGTCGCAGTGACTTGAGGCTGATCTTCATTACGCACGCCCATCTGGACCATTACGGTAGTGCTGCGGCGCTCAGGCGCCTCACCGGGGCCCCCATAGCCATCCATCACGCGGACGAAGCTGCGATGGCCCACGGTGGGTCACCCATCCGTTCGGCGCGCGGGCTCGGTCGGGGCGCTCTTCCGTTGTTTGAGCGTTTCGAGCCGCGGTTTCGACCAGAACCGACCCCGCCCGATGTTGTGTTCGGGAATGGAGATACGCTCGAGGC
This sequence comes from Chloroflexota bacterium, assembly GCA_030596915.1. Taxonomy (GTDB): domain Bacteria; phylum Chloroflexota; class Anaerolineae; order B4-G1; family B4-G1; genus JAUVSX01. The sequence continues at coordinate 5,432 of JAUVSX010000050.1, forward strand.
TTTCGGCCTGGACGCAGCGGTCCTGCACACGCCAGGCCACACCGATGGGTCAAGCTGTCTCATCGCCGAGGACCGCATCGCCTTCGCGGGCGACCTGCTGTCAGGCCGAATCCGACCCCACGTTCAGAACTACTTCGCTGTGGACTGGTCGCTGCTGCCCGCGAGCCTCCGCCGCCTTCAAGCTGCCCGTCCGGAGCTGGTCTACATTGGGCACAGCCGACGTCCGGTGCGAGGCGAAGCGCTCCAAGGGATGGTTGCAGCGTAGGAGGCGAGCCATTGGAATCAATCTCGCGTGACCGAGAACCAGACTGCCTCGAAGCGGCTGGTTATCAACGCAGACGATATTGGGTGCCCCGACGGCGTCACCGAGCTAGTGTGCCATCCTGGAACCGTGGGCTGGCGCGCGCGTGACTACGCTGCGCCGCTCGATCCGCGGATCGGCGCGTGCGTCGAGGAGCTGGGGTCGCGTTCGTGAGGTGCGGCGCACTGGTGCGCTATCGACGGCGGCGACGACGTGGGAAACGCCTGCCTGGTGGACGCCTACTGGGCCTCGCTCACCGGGATGAAGATGCGGTAGCGCAGCACGTCGTAGGCCTGGTTCAGGCTCAGGTAGCCGCTGTGCCAACCTCCTACCGCATACAGCGTGTAGTCGAGGACCCCGACGCCAGGGCTTCGCCACTCGCCGGTCAGCGGCGTCTCAATCGGGTTCCACGTATCTGCAGCAGGGTCGTACCGCTCATTGAAACCCAGGTAGCTCTGCCAGCCGCCGCCACCGATGGCGAAAAGCTGCTGACCAAGAGCGGCTAGCCCGAGTCCCCCGCGCCCTACCGTCAGCGGTGCGCAAGGCTGCCACGAATCCGATTGGGGCCCCAGGCGCGCACAGTTCGTCAATTCCCTTTGCCCGTCATATCCGCCCACGACGTACACGTCGCCGTCGAGCGCGGCGGCCGCGGCGAATCCGCGCGGCTCGTTGAGCACCTCAGCATCTGACCAGGCATCCTCCGCCGGATCGTATGCGAACACCGTTGCGACGTATCCCGCGCCGTCCCAACCACCGATGAGCAGCAGCTTGTCCTCCAGGGCAGCAATCGCGTAGGCGCAACGCGGAGCTGGTAGCGGGCTTGCCGTGCGCCAGGAGTCGTTGTCAGAATCGTAGATCTCAAGCGTCCGCAGCGGCCTGAAATCGGCATCGCAGCCACCGGGCACGTACACATCGGATCCAATCGCAGCCGCTGCAACGTACCCGACCGGTGTAGGCTTGTCGCTGCCGCGTGACCATATGTCCGCGCGTGGGTCATAGACCTCGACGGCGGAGGTGACCCCCTCGGGCGTTCTGCCGCCAATAGCGATAAGTTGCCCAGCGACCGATGCCAGCGCCAGATACGCTCGTGGAGTGGGCATCTGGGCGCGTCTGTGCCAGCGAGAGTCGGGGCTCTCAGGCTCGGTTGATACCTCGTGCTCCTGTGGGGACTCTGGTGGCAGATCACCGCGTTCAGCCAGCGGCGGCGCCGCCGCCCCTCGCGTTGCCACAACTGTCACTGCTGCCACGACCAGGGGTGCGACGATGAGCGCCACCCGCTTCGGCCACGGCAAAGGCGGCGGAGTCCCCGCCCCCATCGCTGCGGGGTGACTCGCCTGGGGGTACTCATCTGGCAATGCTTCGCCGCCCGGTGTTTCGTCGCCCGACGTTTCGTCGGCCGACGCTTCGTTGGCCTGCGGCTCGACGCGGCCCTCCACGACGACCAAGCCCTCCCGAACGGCGATCACCGTCGCCTCGGTGCGCGAGGAGGCACCCAGCTTGGTGAGGATGTTGCGAACGTGGACCTTGACGGTATTGACGCTGATGTGGAGCGAGAGAGCGATCTGCCGGTTGGTCGCTCCCGTTGCCACGAGCCGCAGGAGTTCGAGCTCGCGCTTGGTCAGCTTATCACCGTGTTCTGGCATCTGTACCCTGGGCCGCGGCGGTCACGCCACGATGCGAATCGATTATAACACGCGAAGAGACCTCGACAACCGCTCTGCCAGAGCGGATGCGCGAAGCTGGATGTGTGCCAATGTATCCATGGCGCGGTGCGAGACGACGATATCCAGACCGGCAGCTCAGGCCGACAGCGTCCACAGGATCGCCTCAGGCGGAGCGAGGAAGCGGACGCGCGGCGCGCCCAGGCCCTCCATGCCTAGCCCGCGGCTCACGTACAGCGTCGTGTCGTTCTTCACGTACCGGCCCATCTCGTACCGCTTCCAGAAGTCGGAGCTGGTGATGAGGGCGCCAAAGAGGGGCAGCCGAATCTGGCCGCCATGGGTGTGGCCGCAGAGATAAAGGTCGACGCCAAGCTCCGCCGCTTCCGGCATCAGGTCCGGTGAGTGGTAGAGAAGAAGGCTGAACCTCTCATCCCGATGCGCTGACACCATTCTGCGGAGGCGCGGGACATCCTGCGAGCGTTCGCGAGTGCAGCGAAGTCCGAAAACCCGAAGCACGTGGTCGCGGACCCTCACCTCAGCGATCTCGTCCCGCAACCAGACTATCGGCAGGCCCTCGAAAGCCTCTGGCACGACGCCCGCCAGATCGACAGGGGGACTGCCGGTGATGGCGTAGACGGGGCAGTGCGCGGCCTCGCACAGGGCCTCGAGGAACTCCCGCGCCTCCGCCTGTGCCCTAGCCTCCTCCACATACGACAGATTGAGGTAGTCCCCGGTGAGTACGACCACGTCCGGGGCCAGTGTCTTGGCGAGGCGCACGAGCGCACGCTCCCGCGGGCTGATGCGCTCCACGTGGAGGTCGCTCAGGTGCAACAGGCGCACCGGGTCGCCGGCGCCCAGCTTTGGGGATCGGAGTTGGGCGCGAGTCAACTCGATCCCGAAGGGCTCAACCCAACTACCGTAGTAGAGCGCCCCAGTGATGGCGGCGTTTGCGGCCGCTGCCACGAGCAGGCTGGTCCAGGTATGCCACCCGCTCCCCAGCGCCAAGGTCAAGCTGGCGTGGGCAGCCGCCATTACGAGCAGCGGCGGGGTGACCGGCCCATAGGAACGGCCTCGCTGCGGGAGAAGCGCGAGGATAGCTCCATCGACGGCGATGAAGGTCAGGACCTGCGCTCCGGCGAGCAGCCGCAGTTCGCCCCAAGGCCAGGCTGCGATGGCGGCCAGTGCGAGCCAGGCGGGGGTCAGGGCCAGCGGCTGCACCTGCCCCAGGACGTCGCTGAGCACGAGTACGAGGTGGAGCGCTCGGCCTCTGTGGTCGGGGGGACTGTGAGTGGTGGCGTCGGGCCGGCCGGCCGCGTTCTCGCTGGGCATCGTGTTTAGGCCCGAACGACGGCTGTAGAGGCCAGCGAGCGGAGTTCGTCGCCCAGCACGTCCGGTCGGTTCGTTATGATCCCGTCCACGCCCAATCCGATCAACCGGCGCATCTCGACGCGCTCGTCCACAGTCCAGGTGTTGACCAGCTTGCCCCGTCCCCGCGCCCAAGCGACGTATCCGGCGTCCACCATAGTGTGCTCGGGGTGCCGCGCTTCGGGCCGCACGAATGGCGCCAGCCAGGCCCGTCTCAGCGGCAGCGGAAGGTCGGAAGCGTAGAGCAGGCCGACCGGGATGTCTGGCGCCAGGCGCTTGGCGCGCCGAAGCGAGAAGGCGTTGAACGAGGAGATGAGAGTGAGCGCACGAGTGCCGCGCGCGGAGAGCAGGCCGACGACCGCCCGGGACGACCCCGTGGCGCGTATCGCCGTGCTCTTCAGCTCAATGTTGAGCAGCAGCCGGCTTCCCACAGCCTCAAGTACCTCAGCGAGGGTGGGGATGGGCTCGCCTGCGTAGGACGGGTCAAAGGTGGAGCCAGCGTCAAGCTCTTTGAGTTCCGCCAACGTCATTGAGGAGACCGCTCCCGTGCCATCGGTCGTGCGGTCCACCGAAAAGTCGTGGATGACGACCGGCACACCGTCGGCCGAGCGCTGCACGTCAAACTCGACCCCGTCGGCTCCTAGCTCGGCCGCCTTCAGGAATGCGCTGAGCGTGTTCGGCGGTGCAGCATGGCTAGCGCCGCGGTGGGCGATGTTCAGCGGCCGTCCCAGCGCTGCCGAAGAAGTCCAGCCTATCTTCAGTGCGCCCGAAGGCCGCGAGTGTGGAGAGCGATTGCTTGGGGGCATACTGTGTTTGCCTTAATCCAGTGGTCAGTACGCGCCGATCTCATGCAAGCGCGCATCATCCAACCCGAAGTGGTGTGCGATCTCGTGTTTGATCACGCGGCGGACCAGCCACGCGACCTGATCCACGGTCCTGCAACGCAGCTCGATGGGACGCTGGTAGATGGTGATCTTGTCTGGCAGCACGAGTCCATAGTTGTGGGTACGTTTGTCCTGGGGGACGCCGTGGTAGAGGCCGAGCAGACCCGCTGGATGCGACGCGCCCGCAGCGCGCATCGCCTGCTGGTCTGGCCAGTCCTCGATCACGACCGCGACGTTGTCGAGCTTCTCCCGGAAGGCGTCCGGAAGCTCATCCACGGCGTCAGCCACCAGGCGCTCGAACGCGAGGCGGTTCATTGCGACGCATTATACCATCAGGCCGCGGACCAGAAAGCGCCTCCAACGCGGCCTATGCGTCCGGTGAGCCCGATTGCGGGGCCGTCTGTCGTCGGTATACTTGGCGCGATGAAGCTGTCAGAACATCCGGAGTATCCTCGCTACCTGCGGGCGAGGCAGACTGAAGCGAACTGCCGTCGAGCGTTGGCGTCCTGGCGCTCGGGTGACGGCGCCGCCCGCGACGGGCCTGGCTCGCGCCTCTGGACGCCGGAGGAGGGGCTCACCTTCGTGCAGTCCCTGTCGCGCCTTTTCACTGCATACAACCGCGTGCTCTGGGAGGAGTTCCCCTACTGCCGCACGTGTTACGGGCAATGCTGCGTCCTTGATGCAACTCGGGTCACCGCCTTCGACTGCATCGCTCTGACGCTACTCGGCTACTCACTCCCTTCGCTACCCGAGCGGGTGGGGATAACGCCGCGGGAGTGCATCTATCACGCGCCAGGAGGGTGTGTCTGGCCGGCGGACTGGCGGCCGGTCAAGTGCTGGCTCTTCTACTGCGCGCTGGGAGACCCGACACATTCCATCGTCGCGGAGTTGCAGCAGGTGCTCGCTACCTACCTGCCAGGCGCGCTGCGACGGTACGAGGAAGCAAGTGGAGAGCGGCTCACGGACCGCGCAGGGGACCCGGTGGAGCTGGCGGAATCATTCGACAGGGCGCTGCTGGCGGTGTCAGCAGAGAAGTTCGGTCTCGACCTCGCGGTGTCTGATTGCAACGCGTCTGGTGCTGGTGGCGGCGGACGGAGCCGTGGGCGTGTGACGTCGCGTGACGTGGGCGCCGAAGTCGCTGCCTTCGTACAGACCGCTGCCGAGCAGCTATCCGAGCCCGCGCTGGCCAGCAGGCTGGGCGTACTCGCCGATCAGCTTCTCTCTGACCTATCTCTGCTTGAGGAGAGTGCCGCAGCTCAACCCGAGCGAGCCGACCGACTTCTCGGGAGCTTGCGGCGTAGGTACGACCGTGATCCCCCCGACGGGATGGGTGAGGGCGAAGCTCTCTGGCGCCGGATGCGGGACTGCATCGCTGCGTTGGAAGGGGGCTAGCAGGTGGGCCAGGCCATTCTCAGCCGCGCCTACGTTCTCCCGTCTCGACGACCTTCGGCCGGTGGATCGCCTGGGCAGCAGCGCCGTGGCCGACCCCCCGACACTCGCGTCACGTCGCGCTGATCGTGAACTCGATGGTTGTAACGTCGTC
>JAUVSX010000346.1 GCA_030596915.1 Chloroflexota bacterium
AAGAATCACCCCTGGACCTATCGCGATCACTATGGTTGACATGGTGCCTGGCTAGGGCCAAGACAAGGTGTCAGGTTTCTACGGCACTACTCTAGCGAAGCGCCCGGCCAGGCGCCTGTCGGCATGGCTCGGGAAACCGGGCCTGCTCGAGGACCCGAAAACCTGACAGGTTTCTACGTTTTCGATCATCAGCGCACCGACTCGCTCGAAAACCTGTCAGGTTTCCACTGCACTGGCCAATCGACGTGCCAGGTCTGCGAACCTAGTAGATCACCTTGTTCAGCGGGTACTCGATGATGCCCTTGGCTCCCGCTCGTCTCAACTCCGGGATCATATCCCGCACGATCTGCTCGTCGATGATCACCTCGAGGGCCACCCAATTCGGGTCGGTCTGGTGCGAGATCGTGGGCGCGTGAAGCGAGGGGAGCAGCTCCGAGACTGCCTCCAACTTGTCCTTCGGGATGTTCATCTTCAGGCCGACCTTCCCCTCCGCCTCAAGGGCCCCCTTGAGCAGCATCGCCAGGACCTCTATCTTCTCGCGCTTCCAGGCGTCTCTCCAGGCCTGCTGATTGGCTATCAGCTTGGTCGTCGACAGCGTCACCGTGTCCACGATGCGGAGGCGATTGGCCCGCAGCGAAGATCCCGTCTCTGTTCCCTCAACGATGGCGTCCACGAGCAGAGGCGCCTTGATCTCGGTCGCGCCCCAGGAGTATTCGACCTGCGCCGACACGCCGTGCTGCTGGAGATACCGTTTCGTCGCCTCGACCAGCTCAGTGGCGATGCGCTTACCCTCCAGGTCCCTCACGTTCTGAATGTCCGAGTCCTCGGGAACAGCCAGAACCCAGCGATACGGCTTGGACGTTGCCTTGCTGTAGACGAGGTCCTCGACCTCGACCACGTCGGCATCGTTCTCCAGGATCCAGTCCTTGCCGGTCAGTCCGACATCAAGCACGCCGCGCTCGACGTAGCGCGCGATCTCCTGGGCGCGAAACAGCAGACACTCGATCTCATCGTCATCGATCCGGGGGGTATAGGAACGGCCGCTGACAGTGATCCGGTACCCGGCCCTCCGAAACAGCCTGATGGTCGATTCCTGCAGGCTCCCCTTGGGCAAGCCCAGTATGAGTGTGTTCATGCTCGTATCTCTCATTTTCCCTCTCGTGTGCTGCGTGTTTGATGCCCTTCGTGGTTAGCGCGCTTCGTGCACCTGCTCGACGGTCTCGAGCCGTCCACCCACGAGCCTGCGATAGTAGCAGCTCCTGCGCACCCTCCCGCCCGCATCTCGGGTATGGCAGGCGCCATCACCCAGCGGTCTCACCAGGTACAGCAGTGAGTTCTGCTCGCAATTCACGCGGATCTCTGCAATTTGCAGTGTATCACCGGACGTCGCACCCTTGACCCACAGCTCATTCCGGGAGGTGCTCCAGAACGTAGCGATTCCGGAACTCACTGTGGTCTGCAACGCAAGTTCGTTCGCATAGGCGACAATCAGCACCTCGCCGCTATCGGCATCCTGGACAACGACAGGCAGTACCGACGCGCCTGTCTGCGCCACCTTGCCGATCTTCTCGAAGTCGAGCAGCAGCTCACTTCCCTCCTCAAGCTGCTGGGCGCTGATTCCGTTCTCTACCACCATCCCCTGCGTCCTCCCAGATAGATGAAAGCCTATACGAGCTGGCCAGACGAGGCAAACTGGACGGTCCATCGTAGCGCTGTCTCCAGCCCGCCGGCGTCGGCGATACCCTTGCCAGCTATGTCGAAAGCCGTGCCGTGAGCGGTCGTTCCGCAGATCACCGGCAGGCCGAGAAGCAGCGTCGCACCCGTTTCGCGTGGCTGCAGCTTGCGGGCGATGTTGGCCTGATCGTGATACATGCTGACGACGCCATCGAAATCACCCGAGAACGCCCTTATGAAGACGGCGTCGGCGGGGATAGGTCCCTCCACTTCGATGGAGCGGGCGCGCGCATCCTCGATCGCCGGGCCAATTTGATCGAGCTCCTCGCGCCCGAAGAGCCCGCCTTCCCCGCCGTGGACGTTGAGGGCCGCCACGCCGATCCTTGGTTCCGCATAGCCTGCCCTGCGCAGGCTGGCATCCAGCTTCGTGATGCACGCCAGCACCCGATCTCGCCTGATCGCGCCGGCGATGTCCTTGAATGGGATGTGCTCTGTAACTGTGACTGTCCACGTTTGGCCAACGACGCCCAGGATGAACGGCGCGCTGCTGCCCGTCACGTCGGCAAGGAAGGCCAGCTCGTCGCGATAGGCGTACCCTGCCAGATGGAACGCTTCCTTATTAAGCGGCGCCGAGACGATCCCGTGGATTGCGCCAGCCAGTGCCAACTCGGCAGCCGCGTGCAGGCACAGGGCCGCCGCCTTCCCCATGCCAGCGTCGACCTGGCCCCACGCCACCCTCTGAACGTGCAGCCCGCGGGGCGATAGGACATCGACCTCGGACCGCGAGAACGCTGCCTCGGAAAGGCTCGTGATGAGTCGAAAACGGTGGTCCGTCCCGACGACGCACGAGATATCCTCCAGAACCGCTGGGTCACCCACGACGAACGCGCGACAGGAAGCGACGCTCGCCGGAGCAGCCAAGACCTTGGCGATGAGTTCCGGCCCGATCCCAGCGGGATCTCCCATCGTGATAGCGATGATCGGTCTATCCATCCGTCGACAAGTAGTCGTCGGCTCTTCCATCTCAGGCTCGGCCGCTAGTCCTCGCGGACGATGGCCTCGACAATGCCCTCGATCAGACCCTGCTCGCCCCCGGTTGGCGGCCCCGAGCCAACGCGGGCCACAACCAGATCCAGTGAGGGAATGACGAAGCACCGGCTCGATGCGTAGCCGGCCAACGCGAACGCATCTCTTGGCAGGCCCGGCCACATGGCGCCTTCCGAGTTCACCCACCACGTGTAGCCGTAGCTCGGGTTCATGTCCTGTGACGCCCTCGTCGCCAGCGTGTGCCACCAGTCAGGAATCAGTAGCTCTTCGCCCCAACGCCCGCCATGCAGCGCCAGATAGCCGAAGCGCGCCAGTTCCCTGGCCGAGATGTGCATGCCGGTGTGCGGCTTGGTATGCGGGCCGATGAACCCGCGGCCCCCCATCGCGTCCCAGCTACTGCCCTCGATGCCGATGGGCTCGAGCACGCGTTCGTGCAGATAGTCGCTCATCTCCCGCCCGGCGATGTGCGCGAAGGCGAGCGCCAGGTGAACGATGGCGGGATCGCTGTAGTCCCAGCCCTGACCGGGCTCAGACGCCAACTTATCGACCCATTTCCCATTCCGGTTCGCGCAGCGCCCCAGCGCGTATTCGAAGGGACCGCTGTCCGGCCCTGCCGGGACAGCAAACAGACCATGTTCTTCCCCGCGGATCCCCGAAGTCATCGTTAGAAGGTGCTTGATCGTGATGCGCTCCTTGCGAGGATCGGTGAGCGGGTGGCCCTCGGGGATGAAGGCGTAGGCTGGGCTATCCAGGCTGACCTGCTGGTGACCATGCAATCTTCCGTGGCGGCAATCGTCGAGCAGCAGACCCCACGCCGTCCCTGTGAACGACTTCGTGCAGGACCAGACATCAAACCTCGTCGACGGTGAGACGATGGGCGTGTGCAGCTCGCGCGCCAGATATCCGTGACGAATGATGACGATGCTCCAGCAGAAGCCGCTATGGAGGAGCTCCTGCCGTTGGAGCACCACGTCGAGCTTGACGGGCTCCAGCCCCGCCACAGCGCGCACGTCGTCTGGCTCCGTCAGCCAGCGCCAGCCCCCCTGCGACTCTGGGGGCGGGTAGTAGGGTGCGGACTCCGTCACGTCTCCTCCCTCCCTGGTGATTGCAGCGGCATCGACGACGCCGACCATCCCATCGTGGGTCCCAGCCGCCACAGCCCAGGCACTGTAGCACGATCGACCATGGCTGTCAATGCCAGTTGCGCATTTCCGCGGCCTCCTTCCACACCACGACCTGTCGGCGCTGACAGATCGGCCAAGTCATACAGCCCACTGATGCCCTCTCTCGTCCTACTTTGTGCAGTGCGCACATTTCGCTATACTGCCCCCGCGTGGACCCGCCTGGCTCCCCTTGGCCGGGCGCCACGCTGCCCCCGGAGCAGGAGGCTTCCCCATGGACCAGAACCTACAGAGAAGATGGATAGCGCTGTCGAACGCGCCCTGGTGGCCCGCCGTCCCGGTGCTCGTCATTCAGTTGGTCAGCGGCATCTGGTACATACCGCAGCTATCGTTCTTTCCGATCTACCTGGAGGAGGAGTTGCTTCTGACGCCAGTCCTCATCTCGGCGCTTATCTCGGCAGGCCACGCGGCGGGGATGGTATCTGGCGTGGTGTC
>JAUVSX010000141.1 GCA_030596915.1 Chloroflexota bacterium
GGAAGAGATCATCGCGGTACCGATAGTCACGGAAGCCCCCTGGCTTGCGGAGCAGGCTGTCGATCACGTGGCGGTAGTTGATGTGATGTTGCTTCTCCCCCTCGCCGCCGCGGACGGTCACAGCTCCTTTGTGTCGTGTGACCTGGAGGTCATTCACTCGCAGCTTCGAGACCTTGCTGATCCTCAGGCCCGTGTTGATCATCAACGTGATGAGGGCGATGTCGCGTTCTCGCCCCTTCTCCTGCACCGCCCTCAGGAGTGCGTTCTGTTGCTTCTTGTCAAGCCACTTGGGCGTTGGTCTCATCTCCTCCACTGGCGAGATCTGCCGAGCGGGATTGGCGGGGAGTAGGTCATCTTCTCGGGCCCACTCGCAGAAGGCGGAGAGGCTGGCCAGCTTTCGGTTGACCGTCGCTGGTTTGTGCTTCTTTAGCGTCAAGAGGTAGGAACGGTACTGGCGCACATCGATCGGGGTGATGCTGTGAGGTGACAGAGTTCGGCCGTTGGTTTGGTCGAACCACTCGCCGAACAGGTGCACATCGCGAGTGTGGGCCTCAACTGTGTGGCTGCTCTTCCCCGTCGCCACCAGGTGATCTCGAAAGCGGTTGAGCGTGGCTTGCACAGTAGGATCCACGGTCATACATACCCCATATGGGGATCAGCTAGGGCCGGACATGATTATGTTAAGAAGAATCTGGGCCTCAGTGCCACCATAATAAGAGGCTATCTTAGGAAAGGCAAGAGGGAGTCTGAAGATAGAACCGATCCCCTGAGGAGACTACATTTGGGACCTGAACAGGGGTCAGCGAGGAGTTTCGGCCGAGGAGGGTGAGGGGCTCAATAGTGGGGGACCATCGCAGTGCCCAAGAGCGTTGTCTCGTACGGTGAAGGATGGCGCTATGGTCCTGGCGGCACCGCGACCAGGAGATCCAAACGATGCGAGAGGCTCAACGACACAAGGGCCTAGCTGCACGTCCACCGAATCGGGGGAAGCTCAAGTGATCCTCCGCCCCCTGCGCCCCTGCGTCGCCCAGCCCGTGAAATGCACCCCTTCTTGACATCTCGGCTGTTCTGCGGCATAATAGCCGTAGTAGCTAGACAAGCCAAAGGCAACGACGGAGAGGAGTAGGCGGGGGGATACCGCCAGGGAGGCGAGGCCGTGGACTGAGAGCCTCGCCCGGGGAAAGCCCGCTGAAGTTCGCTCCTGAGCCGACGGGTGAAACCGGATACCCGGTAAGTAGCCCGCTCCGCAGACCCAGCGTTAAAGGGGTAGCCGATGGCGCCGCCGTGCGCCGTCGGTCCGAGAGGGCTCCACAAGGAGCCAAGCGGGGTGGTACCGCGGGAGTAGACGCTCTCGTCCCTGAGGGATGAGGGCGTTTTGCGTTCCTGGGGCAAGCTCGCCAAGGCTTGGGCAGAGCCCCAGAAGCCCAATGCCCGCGGAGAGGAGGTCATCTATTCAGAGGCGTACTCTTTCGATTGAGAACGGGTGAGATGTTGTTCAAGCCGCGCTCGATGCGCCAGGTTCATCGGGTGAAGGCCGAGGAAACCCGGGGACTGCCCCCGGCGAAGCATACAGCACAAGATCCAAGGAGGAAGAAGTGAAGACGAACCGAATGTCGCTGGTCCTTGCATTGTTGATGGTGGCGGGGATGGTCCTAGCGGGCTGTGCCCAGGCGCCACCGGCCACCGAGGCGCCACCGGCCACCTACAAGATCGGCTTTAACTCCTCGGCTACTGGTACGTACGCAACCTTGGGCCTACCCGAGGCCAAGACGGCCGAGATGATCCAGGAACAGATCAATGCCGCTGGTGGCGTCGTCGGTCCAGACGGGAAGAAGCACGAGGTCGAGATCATCATTTACGATGATGAGAATGAGGCGGACAAGACCGTCAGCAATGTGACACGCCTGATTCTGGAGGACGAGGTAATCGTCGTCGTCTCGACGACCGGGAGTGGTACGAGCATCGCCGAGATCCCCGTGTGTCAGGAGAATCAGACCGCGTGCATCTCCATGGCCTCGGCCAAGCCCGTCACGTCCGATTCGGAGAGCGGCACAGAGCACAAGTGGATGTTCAAGACGCCGCAGACCAACGGGCACGCCGGCGCTTGGCAGGCCGCTTACCTGAGCGCCATTGGCATCTCGAAGGTGTGCATCCTGCACACGGATGATGGCTACGGCACGGACTGCCTGGCCAACTTCAAGGCGCAGGCGGAGGCCGCCGGCCTGGAGGTCGTCTACGAGGCCGGCTATGCCAAGACAGACACCGAGTTCTCTGCCCAGATGGCCGGCGTCGAGGCAAGTGGCTGCGAGGCTGTCGAGATAGGTTCCACGCCGCCCGTCGCCTCACTGGCTGCCATCGCCGTGCGCACGGCGATGCCGGATATGCCCATCACGCTGGGGCACGGCGTCTGCAACCAGCCCTTCATAGATACGGCTGGCGCGGCCGCCGAAGGAACCGTGTTCCCCTGCGGCAAGGTCACCGTCATTGACGAGGTGGCCGACGACGATCCGCAGAAGCCGGTGCTGGAACAGTACATCGCGGACTACACCGAATTCACCGACGGAGAGTCGATCAGCACCTTCGGTGGTCACGCCTGGGACGCCGTGATGATGGCCGTAGAAGCTCTGAGTGCCGTTGAGGACGGCGCGAGCCTGGAGGAGCAGCGGGCGGCCGTCCGCGACTACCTCGAGACAAAGATCGTCGAGTGGCCGGGCATCAGCGGCCTGTTCACCTTCAGTGCGTCGGACCACAACGGTCTGGGCAAGGACTCACTGCTGTTCGTCAAAGTAGTGGACGGCAAGGGGGTTGCTTTCCCCGAGTCAGAGTGGTAGGATAGCTAGTTACGGATTTCCGTTGGGGGTCGGGGTCATGCCTCGACCCCCAACGCTGCTCTGCAGTCTGCGACACCTCGGAGACCGTATGCCTCGGATACCCAGGAGCAAGCTGGCCAGAATCGCCGCGATCATTGTCCTTACTGTCGCGATCACGGCTCTGGTCATCGGGCTAGGCTCCCGCAAGAACCTGCAGCCAAAGCACTACGTTCAGTTGATCCTGGATGGCTTTCGCGGCGGAAGCATCTACGCCCTTATGGCCCTGGGATACGTGACCGTATACACCGTGACCGGTATCATTAACTTCGCGCAGGGCGAATTCGTGATGCTGGGGGCGTTGATCTCTATCAGCGTCTACAACATGCCACTGCCCCTCCCTCCTGCAGCGAGACTTGTCGTAGCCGTCGGGAGTAGTATTCTCCTGACCACGTTGATCGGCATCATCGTCGAGCGGGTAGCGATCTACCCAGCTCGCCTCTCGCCCACCGTCACCTTGATTATCATCACCATCGGGGTAACCATCACCCTGAGGGCAAGCGCCCTCCTGATCTGGGGCGCCGACCCCTACGTGTTGCCAGCGTTCTCCACGCTGGTGCTTGAGGATCACATCTTTCGCTTCGGCGGAGTCACGTTGCAGGCCCAGAGTCTCTGGATCTGGGGAACCCTGGCCGTCGTTCTGGTACTGCTGTACGTCTTCCTGGAGCACACCATTACGGGCAAAGCCCTGCGGGCATGTGCCGTCAACCGGCGGGCCGCGCAGTTGGTCGGCATCAACCCCAGCCGTATGTCCATGCTGTCGTTCGGGCTGGCCGCCGCGCTGGGGGCCATTGGTGGCATCGTGATGGGTCCTGTCACCCGGCCCATATACGACATGGGCCTCATGTTGGGCCTAAGGGGGTTTGTGGCAGCCATACTCGGGGGCCTCGTCAGCGCCCCTGGAGCCGTCGTCGGGGGGCTCCTTCTGGGAGTCGTGGAGAACATCGCAGCGGGCGTCACGAACCCCACGTACAAGAGCGTCGTTGCCTTCGTGATCATGATTGGCATCCTGCTCCTGAGGCCCCAGGGAATCATCGGGCGGGGAGAGACCGGCGGCGAGCAATGAAGAACGTGCGCGCACACGCCAACACGATCGGAGTCATCACCCTAAGCGTTGTGATCCTGGTGCTGGGCGCGATTGATCTATTCAGGCCGGGTGGCCTGCGCTTCAGCGACCTGACCGGCCGCGTGGTCACGACCGACACCATGATCCGTATCGGCATCCTAACCATCGTGGTGGTCGGGCTCAATCTGCTCATGGGCTACGCGGGCCAGATCTCATTGGGCCAGGCTGGCTTCTATGCGCTGGGCGCCTACGCTTCCGCCATCCTCACCACCCTGTCCACGCGGCATGGCATTCTGGTCGGTGTAGCCGACCAGTGGTGGTGGCCATGGCTGGCGATTGTCATCGGTATGGGTTTCACCGGGGGGTTCGCCTACCTTGTCGGCAGACCCATCTTTCGGCTCAAAGGCAACTACCTGGCGATGGCGACACTGGGGATGGGCATCATCATCTACATTCTGGCAGGGCAGTTCCCGGAGATAACGGGGGGATACGACGGCCTGACGGGCATCCCGCGGCTGCACATTGGGACCTTTAAGCTTTGGCCCATGCAGCGCTACTACTTCCTGGTGTGGGGCGCCGCCATTGCGGTGATCGTGCTGGCGCTCAACATCGTGAACTCTCGGACTGGACGGGCCTGGCGCGCCGTGCATTCTAGCGAGATCGCCGCCGGCGCCAGTGGGGTGGACATTGAGCGCTCCAAGCTGCGCGCACTCGTGATCAGCGCGGTCTTCGCAAGCCTCGCTGGTAGCCTCTACGCGCACTTCCAGAGCGCTGTATCGCCGAACCCGTTCAGCTTCCGGGCCTCGGTGCAGCTGGTGGTGATGGCCGCCGTGGGAGGCCTGGCGAGCATCTGGGGGGCTCCATTCGGCGTGGCGTTCGTGTTTGTCGTCAGGGATTTGCTGCGATCGAGGCTGGAAGACGTTCTCCACGTCCGCGGCAGCGGGTACGAACTGATTGTCTACGGCGTGATCCTTGTGCTGATTATGATCTTCTTGCCCGAGGGCCTGACTGCCGGGGGCGCGAAGCTGTTGCGCAAACGGTGGCGAAGCGCGGCGGCTGGGGACCCATAGCCCGCTGCCCACTGGTCTGAGGAATAACAGTGCCGGCACCGCTACTTGAGGTAATCAAACTCCGAAAAGAGTTCGGCGGGTTGATGGCTGTCTATGACGTCGACTTCGCCGTGGAATCTGGCGAGATTCTGGCCATCATCGGACCCAACGGGGCCGGTAAGACCACTGTCTTCAACCTGATCTCCGGGATGCTGCCACCCACAGCAGGGGACATCCGCTTTGATGGGCGCCTGCTGAACGGTCTCGCGCCGCACGCAATCACGGGTCTGGGGCTGGCTCGCACATTCCAGAATGTGCAACTGTTCGGGAAGATGACTACCCTTGAGAACGTGATGGTGGGCTGCCATTCAAAGACACACTACGGGTTGTTTGCCGCGGCCCTCCGTTTGCCAAGCGCCCGCGCTGAAGAAGCCCGAGTCCGCGAGCAGGCGATGGAGCGACTGGCGCGGGTGGGACTGGAGGAGAAGGCCGACGAGAATGCGCTGAGCCTTCCGTTCGGGCAGCAGCGTTTGCTCGAGGTTGCGCGTGCTCTGGCCGCGGAACCCCGACTGCTTCTCCTCGACGAGCCCGGTTCTGGCCTGAACCGGGCGGAGAAGGAGGAGCTCGAGCAGTTGGTCCGCACCATCCGCGACGACGGTGTAACGGTGCTCCTGGTGGAACACGATATGCAGTTCGTGATGAGTATCGCCGACCGCATTATCGTGCTAGAGTACGGGCAGAAGATCGCCGAAGGGACGCCTGTCCAGATCCAGTCCGACACGCGGGTCATTGCCGCTTACCTAGGGGAGGGCTAGTACGGTCGATGTTGCGGCTCGAGGGAGTCAACACGTACTACGGCCGCATTCAAGCGCTCAGGGATGTCTCGCTAACGGTCGCTGAGGGGGAGATCGTCGCCGTCATTGGGCCGAATGGCGCGGGAAAGACGACGCTGATGAATACCATCTCGGCGCTGGCGCCCGCCCGCAGCGGAACCATCGCATTTGACGGCCAGGCGATCGCGGGTCTCAGTCCTGAGAGAATCGTACGGCTGGGAATCAGCCAGGTCCCGGAGCGACGACAGATCTTCGGCTCGATGACAGTCCAAGAGAACTTGATCCTCGGCGCCTACCACCGCTATCGGCGGGATGGCAGGCAACAGATCGAGCGGGACCTCGAGTTCGTCTTTGAGATATTCCCGCGGCTGAAGGATCGAGTCAAACAGAAGGCAGGCACACTCTCTGGGGGCGAACAGCAGATGCTCGCCCTCGGCCGGGCGTGGATGGCCAAGCCCAGGCTCTTGATGATGGATGAGCCCTCACTGGGCCTTGCTCCACTGCTGGTCAAGGAGATCTTCCGCGTCTCTGGCGAGCTCCGCGATCGTGGCACGACGATCCTGAGGGTGGAGCAGAACGCCCGGGCAGCGCTGGAACTGGCAGACCGGGCGTACGTGATGGAGTCTGGTCGCGTGGTGCTGGAAGGCACGGCGTCCACGCTCGCGAGCGATGCGAGGGTGCAGACGGCCTTCCTTGGAAGAACGGGCGAATAGGAGCCACAGTCGGTCCGCGCATAGCGCGGCCGCACGCGCGGCTTCGTAGCGGCTGAGGAGCGGCCGGAGCAGGCGTATCATAGGGGGTTGCGATGCTGGTGAGACACCGAATGACCCGCGATCCGATCACGGTCTCGCCTGAGACCTCGTTCCCCGATGCCTTCCGCACGATTCGTGAAGAGGGGATTCGCTACCTTCCGGTGGTCGGCAAGAAGGGCAAGCTCGTCGGCATCGTAACGCAGACAGACCTGCTACAGGCTGCGCCCTCATCGGCCACAAGCCTCACTGTCTTCGAGATGAACTACCTGTTGGCTCATCTGCAGGTCAGCGAGGTGATGAGCAGCCCGATCACGGTGTCCGAGGATGACCCGCTCGAAGAGGCCGCGCGGATTATGGTTGAGAACAAGATTGGCTGCCTGCCGGTGATGCGCAACGGTGAACTGGTCGGGATCATCACGGAGACCGACATCTTCAAGGCCTTCGTCGAAACCTTGGGCGCTGGAGAGGCGGTGCTGCGCCTGATGCTGCGCGTGCCCAATGTGCCCGGTGAACTCGCCCGGATGACTGCCGTCATCGCCAATCTCGGCGGCAATCTCCGCTCAGTGGCCTCGTTCCACGGGGATGACGCGGAGCACGTGTACATTATCTTTCGACTCGATGGCGTGGATGAAGATGTCCTGCTCCCCGCGCTGGAGGAAATGGGCGAGGAAGTGGTTCACGCCTGCCGGGCGCCCGCCTGCCTGGCTACCTGATTAGTTGGACGGCATGGCGGTCGCCTCTGTTGCCCGATACGGTGTTTCTCTCGGGTGCCGAAGCCGTCGCCCGCGGGGCTTTCGAGGCCGGCGTGCGAGTCGCCGCCGCCTACCCTGGTACCCCAAGCACCGAGATACTGGAGAA
>JAUVSX010000145.1 GCA_030596915.1 Chloroflexota bacterium
GCCTCGACAGTGGTGTGGAGCGCGAGGGTGGCAAGCTGGACGTCAGGATGCGGGCGCCACCGGGTCTCTACGCGGGTGTAGCCCTGACCTCGCGTTTGGGCCGGGGACGTGGCCTTGACTGGACGTTCGGCATCAGCCGAGACGTGCCGCTCTCGCTGCGCTTCGATAGCGGCGCGAGTGACGTGCGCCTCGACTTGAGCGAACTCCAGGTCACGCATCTTCGGGTCTCCACGGGCGCCAGCTCGACGGTCCTGACCCTGCCGGGGAGCGCTGGGAATCCGCGCGTCGATGTCAACACGGGCGCAGCTTCGCTGCGAGTCCGTGTTCCTGATGGCGTGGCAGCACGTATCCAGATCAGCGGTGGCCTGTCCAGCACATCTGTGGATCGGAGTCGCTTTCCGCGCAGCGGCGGCGTCTATCAGTCTCCCGACTACGATGCGGCCGAGAACCGGGCCGATATCCGGATCGAGAGCGGACTAGGGTCGGTCAGCATCCGGTAGGTGCGTCTCTGCGGATGCACTCGGTCCGTGCGGCCATCTGCCGCCGGCACATCTGAATGCTGAGGACGCCGCAGGGGCGTGCCAGCTCGTGTGGGCGTCTGCCGCCGGTGTGAGGCGCGCTCCCGGTTGCCTCAACGCCTCGGTCGCCCGATTTGAGGCATCAGGGGGCAGCCTCGCACTTCGATCCGGCGCAGCCGGCGCACACCGAGCGGCTTCTGGCTCGCCTGCGGGGACCCTGGAGCAACGAATCACTATGACGGGCGCGGTGCTGTGCGCGCAACGCCGCTCTGGCGCCGCGGGCCGTGGCGGGCCGAGGATGGCGACCATCGTGCAGTCACTGGCAGCTTGATGCAACTGTTGGTCGAAGGAGAGACGTGACCCAATCAATCATCATCATCGGCGGCGGCATCGCCGGATTGGCTGCTGGCTGCTACGGCCAGATGAACGGCTACAGCACCCGCATATTCGAGCTGCACGACAAGCCAGGCGGGCTGTGCACGGCCTGGAAGCGGAAGGGCTACACCTTCGACGGCTGCATACACTGGTTGGTTGGGTCCCGGCTGGGGAGCGGCACGAACCAGATCTGGCAGGAGCTGGGGGCCGCCCAGGGGCGAACCATCGTGGACCACGAGGAGTTCACACGGATTGAGGGGGAGGGCGGCAAAGCCTTGATCGTGTACACGGATGTCGACCGGCTTGAAGCCCATATGAAGGAGCTGGCTCCTGAGGATGAGAAGCTCATAGAGCAGTTCTGCGGAGCGATCCGGCGCCTGAGCCGCTTCGCCGGCGGAATGGGCGGCTCATCCGGAGCGTCAGGGCCGGCCACTGTTCTCAAGGGGTTGCTAGGAGCGGCCTCGGTGCTGCCCCTGTTCGTCAGGTACCGGAGGACCACCACCCAGGACTTCGCCGGGCGATTCCGGAATCCCTTCCTGCGAGAGGCATTCGGAACCTTGTTCGATTTGCCAGACTTCCCGCTCGTCGGCATGCTGTTCACGATGGCGTGGCTGAACAACCGGGATGCGGGCTACCCTATCGGGGGTTCACTGGAGTTCTCCCGTGCCATCGAGCGTCGCTATCTCGATCTCGGCGGCGAGATCCATTATGGGTGTCGGGTGGAGGCCATCCTGGTCGAGGAGGAGGGGGGAGAGGCGCGGGCTGTCGGCGTACGTCTGAGCGGTGGGAGCGAACGCAGGGCGGATACGGTTATCTCGGCAGCCGACGGCCACGCGACCATCTTCGATATGCTCGGCGGGCGCTTCGTGGACGACACGATTCGTGCCACGTACGACGAATTGCCAATCTTCGCACCCATCGTACAGGTGTCGTTGGGCGTCGACCGAGACCTCTCCGGAGAGCCGCACTCGGTCAGCCTGCCGCTGGCGACACCAATCACCGTTGGCGAGACGGAGCACAGACGGATGGGGTTCCGTCACTTCTGCTACGATCCGACGATGGCGCCTCCAGGGAAGTCGGCCATCACTGTGATGCTCGAGGCAAGCTACGACTATTGGAAGGAGCTTGCCGAGGACCGCGAGCGCTACGACGCTGAGAAACAGCAGATCGCCCTGTCCGTGATCGGGCGTCTTGATGATCGCTTCCCGGGTCTCGAGGGACAGGTCGAGGCCGTCGATGTGGCAACGCCGCTAACGTACGAGCGCTACACCGGCAACTGGCAGGGCTCGATGGAGGGCTGGCTGCTCACGACGAAGACCATATCCTCGATGTTCGGCCGCGGCATGCGCAAGACGCTGCCCGGCCTGGCGAACTTCCATATGGCCGGCCAATGGGTGCAGCCCGGTGGAGGGCTGCCTACTGCGGCGATGTCAGGCCGCGGCGCGATCCAGGTGATCTGCAAGCGGGAGGGGCGCGAGTTCACGTCGAGCACGCTCTAGCTCGTGCGCCTGTGCCGCCGGCACGCCGGCCAGTCCGTGTTTTCCGCGACGTCGCGCGCCACATTGTGTGGGCTCGAGTTCAGAAGGGTTCTTGCTCGATCGTGCCAAACACGCCCGTATCGGAATACTGATGGACCACAACCGATGAGCAAACCGCGGTCACGTCCCATAACGAAGGGTCCCGCTTTCCACTGGTTCGGCTACTACGACAAGCTTCAGTTCGACCCCGCGGGCAGCAACGTCCTCGGAATGGCTGTCGGCTTTGAGGGGCGCTCTCCTCTGCCGGGTGACGTCATCGAGATCGGCGTGATTGACCTGGGGGCCGCGGACCGCTGGACAGTCCTGGGCGAGAGCAGGGCCTGGTGCTGGCAGCAAGGCTGTATGCTTCAGTGGATACCCGGGCGCCACGGCGAGGTCATCTGGAACGATCGGGCCGGTGGCCGCTTCATCTCGCACATCCTGAACGTCGAGACGGGCGAGCGCCATACGCTGCCGCATCCAGTCTACGCACTCGCGCCCGACGGGCGTTCTGCCGTCACCGTAGACTTCAGCCGCATCAACGATATGCGGCCCGGGTATGGGTACGCCGGGATCCCGGACCGGAACCGGGATTGCCTGGCTCCCGATGAAAGCGGCATCTGGCGGGTAGACCTGGAGACGGGCGGCTCGGAGTTGATCGTGACGCTCGCCGAGGTTGCCCGTATCCCCTACGCTTACGCCGACCTGGCGGGGGCCAAGCACTACTTCAACCACCTGCTCGTCAATCCCGCCGGGACGCGCTTCGTATTCCTGCACCGCTGGCGGTTCGGGCAGGATCGCTTCTTCACGCGGATGCTGACGGCGGGCCTCGACGGCGCCGACATCCGTGTCATCGATGACTCCGGCCACACCTCACACTTCTGCTGGCGCGACGCTGGGCACGTGCTTGCCTTCAGTACGCCTGTAGGTAACCGGCCCGGCTTCTACCTCTTCGAAGGGGCCATGGGCAGACCGGATCTGGTCATCGACGATCCTGTCGACGGACACTGCACGTACCTGCCTGGGGGCGAGTGGATCGTGAGCGACACGTATCCCATCGGGCCAGACAGGGAACAGGAGCTCTATCTCTACAACGTCGCCACGGGAGGCCGACTTTCACTGGGACGCTTCCCGACGCCACTCAACTACACGGGGGAGTGGCGCTGCGATCTCCATCCACGGGTCAGCCCTATGGGAAACAGGATTGTCATCGACTCCGCGCACGGCGGCAATGGACGGCAGATGTATCTTATCGAGATGCAGTCCGATCACGTTGCCCTGCACGTCCGTGACATCCAAGTCATTCAGAAGGGGCATGGACTGTGAGAAGGCCCGGACCAATACTCGTCGTCGATCTGTTCCCCGCACTTCTGCAGGCGCTCCTGGACCTATTACGGGGCCTCTCGCAACCGCAGTGGGACTGTCCGACGGTCTGCGGGGGCTGGACGGTGAAAGACGTCGCGCTCCACCTGCTCGGCGACGAGGTGGGCAACCTGTCCAGGAGACGTGACGGGTTCTCGCCAGGCGGCGCGATCTCCGGGTGGGATCAGCTCGTCGCCTTCATCAACGAATCGAACGCACTCTGGGTGCAGGCGAGTCGCAGGATGAGTCCTCGCCTGCTGTGCGATCTGCTCGGTTTCGTCGGGTCGGAGATGTGTGACACCTTCCGTTCGCTTGATCCGTACGCAATTGGGGGCCCTGTTAGCTGGGCCGGCCCAGATCCCGCGCCAGTCTGGCTCGACCTGGCGCGCGAGTACACGGAGCGCTGGCTACACCAGCAACACATCAGGGACGCAGTTGGGAGACCCGGTCTCACCGAGCCGCGCTTTCTCGCGCCGGTGCTTGATGCCTTTGTGCGAGCCCTGCCGCGTACCTACGAGGATGTCCAGGCGCCTGAAGGCACAGTGCTGACGTTGACTATCACCGGTCCATCGGGCGCTCGCTGGTCGCTGTTGCGGGAGGGCGAACGATGGTCGCTGTACGTCGATGTCCAGCGCGAGGCGGATGCAGAGACGATCATCCCTGAGGACGTTGCCTGGCGCGTGTTCGCGAGAGGTATGACGCGCCAACAGGCCCTTGCCTGCGTGAGCACACGCGGCGACGAGGCACTGGCCCTGAAGGTCCTCGACACAGTCTCGATCATCGCCTGACTTCGTGGCCACGATCGGTAGAGGGCCAATAGGGGCCAAGCTGTCATTTCTGATTCCTTTGGGAGACGAGACAGGCTGGAGCAGGTTCTCGAAAGCCGATCCGCCCTGATCTGCCTATGTGTCCGGACACAGGTGTCTGTCAATCTCTCTCAGCACCTGGCTCAGATCGGGGGCAGGGACGGAGAGCATCTGGTCACCCTCATGCTTGTGCTGGGGGAAGCCGGGCAGATCGGGGTAATGAGGAGCGTTGTCGTACCGGAAGACCTGTGTGCTGTCAGCGCGCTGGTAGTGATAGTTGTACCGGACCTTGACGATGGCAAATGCTCGCGCGACCAGGGCCTCTTCGACCTGGAGCAGGGAACCGTCCCAGAAACGCAGCCTGATAAAGAGCTCACTAGTGCGACCGGCTACGGCGGAGTTGTCGAAGAGCTCAAACTCCTCAACCATGACCTCGTGGCGCGAGTGGATCGTGGCGTACAGACGGTCCAGGTAGCGGCTCAGGTTGGGGATCACGCAGACACCGGCAGGGCATACCTCTCCAGCAGAGAGAAGGTGTTATCCAGATCCTCCTTCATCTCCTCATAGATCTCGAACTTGGATGCCCAGCGCATGATCTCCATTTCATCGCCCATCTCCCCCCGCTGATACCGCTGGTAGAACTCGGCCGAGCTCAGGCCATGTTTCTGTTCCAGCAAGGTCAAGTCCCGAACCAGTTGCACAAAATCGTCCATGGGCGCCCCGCCACGCCAGGCTTCCTGCAAGATGCGCCTAAACTCGGTGGCGGACTCGGGCCAGTTTTCCGCAGTAAGTCTCGTAGTGGGCATTAGCACCTCCCCTTCTTGCTGTCTGCCTCGTCCAGGAACGGCAGCGCGGTGGAATGCTGGAGCACGACCGCGTCCGCTGACCAGATCGATAATACCACGTCTACGAACGTGAAGCAATAGGGCAGCGATCTGAAGCCAGGGTACCGGGACAGCCCACGTGAAGCGAAGCCGGAGACGACGGGATCACTCCATCCGAAGCGCAGGCGGCACAGGCGTCGGAAGATACGGGCTCTGCTCCACATCGCCGATGGCGGTCTCAACGCTCGCTTGCCGCACTGCGTGGGCGCGCTGCCTGGTTCAGGAGTCACGGACCATCAGTGAGTCGGGCCTGGCGCCGGCCCGATATGCTCTCCAGCGTCGGGTACTTGCCGGTGCATGCATACGGACAGCAACCCGAAGGCTATGCCCATCAGCACCAGCCCGGCGAGATCGAACAGGATGAAGCGCAGCCCCGTCGCCCGAAGTGCGTCGTGGCCGGCGGGCAGTGCGGCCCACACCCAGCTCTCCCCCACCACACCGATTGCCTGCTGGATCAGTACTACGGCGAACAGGGTCCGGTGCGTTCGCGGGTCCCAGATCACGGGCGGGTAGGTGGCGTTCCACATCAGGAACAGAATGCCGACGCCTCGCACCATAGCCTCTCCCGCAACGCCCTGGAGTTCGAAAGAGGGCGCGTAGCGATCGGGCCAGAAGACGAACTGGAGCGCGCACGACACATTGAGCACGAAGACCGCGCCAACGGTGACTCGTGCTATCCAGATCGGCGCGCGACACCGTGCGCGCATCCCTTCCCCCTTAGTGGTCATACTCTCTGTGGTGGGAGGCTTGCGCCCCTCCCCGGCCGGCCCTCGGCGCGATGGTGGGCAGTATAGGGGTTCCCGACCGGTCCGCCAATCGACGCACTCACCCGTCGCACCTCGATCTGGCGCGCACGCGCCGCGTCGCCCGCCGGCGCATCGCCGCGCAAGGGTGCCAGGGGTGTTCTGGGTCGCGGGCGGGCAGCCCATCTCCGTTTGCAGGGCGTTGGGTGGATGGTAGAATGGGATTGTCCGAACCTGCCTGGCCACCCAGGCATCCACGCGTGGGGGCGCCAGGCGCGGGTTGGCTGGCGGCCTGCACGAAGGGAGGATCGCTTCATGCAGAGGATCAGAGCGGCGGCAGTGCAGTTCCACCACGCGATGGGCGACAAGGCATACAACTGGGCCAGGCTTCGGGCCTTTGTGGCCGAGGCCGCCGATCAGGAGGTGGACCTGCTCGTCTTCGCGGAGATGTGCATCACCGGCTACTGGCACGTGCGCAAGCTGGGGCGTGGGCAAGTCGAGGCGCTGGCCGAGCCCATCCCGGAGGGCCCCTCGTCACAGGAGCTGCTGTCGCTCGCCGCCCAGACCGGGATGACGATTGGGGCCGGCCTGATCGAACAGGCCGGCGACGGGGCACTCTATAACACCTACATCGTGGCGCTTCCCGATGGCCGGCTCGAGTTCCACCGCAAGCTGCACTGTTTCATCAGTGAACATATGAGCTCCGGCGACGGCTACACTGTCTTCGACATCCCTCAGGGGGCGCGGGTTGGCGTGCTGACGTGCTACGACAACAACATCGGCGAGAACGTGCGGATCACGGCGCTGATGGGCGCCGAGATACTTCTGGCGCCGCATCAAACCGGCGGCTGCGATTCCCCCAGTCCGCGCTGTATGGGCCGCATCGATCCCGCCCTGTGGCGCAACCGGGAGCAAGACCCTGAGGCAATCGAGGCCGAGTTCCGGGGCCCAAAGGGCCGCGACTGGCTGATGCACTGGCTTCCCGCGCGCGCGCACGACAACGGGCTCTTTCTGGTGTATGCCAATGGCGTAGGATGGGATGACGACGAGGTGCGCACCGGAAACGCGATGATCCTAGATCCATACGGGGACATACTGGTTGAAACCTGGCAGGCGGCC
>JAUVSX010000221.1 GCA_030596915.1 Chloroflexota bacterium
GTCCCCCGTCGTCCTTCCCAGCCAATTCCAGCCCGGTCTGGCGGTGCGCAAGGCCATCTACACGATGGCGCCCCGAGCGCTTCCCGACGCGTACGTCGTCGACAAGGTGCCGCGTTGCGATACCTGCCATCGTTGCCAGGAAATCTGCCCTACGGGCGCGGTGGATCTCGACGAACAGCCGTCGGAGCGCTCGTTGAGCGTAAGCGCAATCATCCTGTCGATGGGCTACGATCTGGCGGCCCCGGACGACTACGGAGCACTGGGGTACGGTCGATTTCCAAATGTCATTCACTCGATGCAGTACGAGCGACTAGCGAGCCGTTCCGGTCCGACCGAGGGCATCGTGATGCGCCCCTCCGATGGCGAACTCCCGAAGCGCATCGCCTGGCTCCAGTGCATCGGCTCGAGGGACGAGAAGTACCCCTACTGCTCTTCCATATGCTGCATGTACGCCACGAAGGAGGCGATGCTTGCCAAGCAACGCATACCGAAGGTGCACTGCCAGATATTCATGATGGATGAGCGGGCCTTCAGCAAGGAGTTCAACGCCTACTACGAGCAGGCGCAGGAACACTATGAGGTAGAATACACCCGTTGCCGGATCTCGGGGGTGGCTGAGGACCCGGAGACACACGATCTGATCCTCCGCTACCCGCTCGAGGATGGACGGTTCGTCCAGGAGCGGTTCGGTATGGTCGTGCTCTCATTGGGAGCCCGTCCGCCTTCCAAGTCCGACGACTTCGCAGCCATGCTCGGCATCGAGCTGAATCCCTACGGGTTCTGCGCGACGGATAAGTTCGCTCCTCTCGAAACGAGCAGGCCCGGCATCTACGTGTGCGGGATGTTCGCATCCCCGAAGGAGATCGCCGAGACGATTCTGGACGCGGCGGGCGCGGCGGGCGACGTGATGCGCTTGCTCTCCAGTGAGATTGGCACGAGGGCATACGGACGAGAGTACCCATTCCTCTCGAAACCTGGTGACCTACCAGACGAACGGGACGTCAGCGACGAGGAGCCGCGAGTGGGCGCCTTCATCTGCCGCTGCTATCCAAGCATCGCGGGGGTGGTCGACACCGACGATGTGGCAGCCTTTGCCGGCGGACTGCCGGACGTGGTACACGTCGAGACACTGGACTACGCCTGCCTGGATGATGGGCAGGAGCGGAGCCGGCAGGCCATCGACGCTCACGGACTTAACCGAGTGTTCGTGGCTGCCTGCAGCCACCGCACCCACGAGTCGCTTTTCCAGCGCCTCGCGAGGGAGAGCGGCCTGAATCCGTACCTGGTCGAGATGGCCAACATCCGAGAGCACTGCGCCTGGCCGCACGTCGACGACCCGCCCAGGGCGACGCGGGAGGCCAAGGAGATGGTGAGACTGGGCATTGCGCGCGCCCGGCTGGCCACGCCGGTTCGCAAGCAGGCGATCGAGCCCGTCCGCCGCGCTCTGATAATCGGGGGAGGCGTCTCCGGGATGACGGCTGCGCTGAACATCGCGGACGCCGGCTACGATGTGTCCCTCGTCGAACGAATGCCAGGCCTCGGCGGCACGCTGAACCAGATCTACTACGTGGCCGAGGGCGACAACCCGCAGCGATTGCTGCGTGATCTCGTCAACCGCGTGCTTGGACATCAGCGAATCGACTTGTATGCGAACTCGACCATACTCACTGCTGACGGCACAACAGGCGCATTCCGCTCCAGGATCGATACGCCGCGGGGCGAGGTTGACATCGAGCACGGCGTGACCATTGTGGCCACCGGCGGTGAGGAGTGGCGCGGCGACGTCTATCTGCTCGGTCGTCACCATCGAGTTGTCACGTCGCTTGAACTTGAGGAGATCATCGCGCACAGGCCGGAGCAGGTCGCCGACCTGAACGAAATCGTCTTCATCCAGTGCGTCGGTCGGAGCGGCGGTGTAGAGTACTGCAGCCGCACCTGCTGCACGACCACGATGAAGAACGCCATCCGCGTCAAGCTACTGAACCCGGATTGCCGGGTGGTGGTCCTCTACAAAGATATCATCACCTACGGATTTCGGGAGGCGTTCTACACGGAGGCCCGCAAGCGCGGTGTGCTCTTCGTCCGCTACGACGACGATCATACGCCACGAGTGCGGGTGGACGAGAGTGAAAGGCTGGAGCTCATCGCCTGGGAGCCCTCCTTCCAAGAGGAAATCATACTTCACCCAGGCCTACTGTCACTCAGTGTCGCCATCAGGCCATCCAAGGGAACGGAGGAACTGGCGCATATCCTCGACGTGCCGCTCTCGAGCGAGGGATTCTTCATGGAAGCCCACCTCAAGATGCGGCCGATGGACTTTGCAAAGGAGGGTGTCTTCGTCTGCGGGGTGGCGCACTATCCGAAGTTCATCGAGGAGTGTATCAGCAGCGCACAGGCGGCGGCTGGTCGTGCGATCACCCTCCTGGCCACTCCGAGGCTGTACATCGGCGGTGTCGTGTCGGAGGTCGACCAAGAGAAATGCGTAGGCTGCCTCACGTGCGTGCGCACGTGCCCGTTCCAGATACCTAAGGTCCGGTACGAGGACGCAGGCGTGGGTGGCATCAAGGGAGCGGCCTACATCGACCCCGCGCTGTGCACCGGCTGCGGAACGTGCACCGCCGAATGCCCGGCGAAGGCGATTCAGTTGGTTTCCTACCGGGACGAGCAGATCCTGGGCCTGCCCCTCGGAAGCTGGGTGACCGCCTGAGATGGATATACGAGCATTGCCCCCCCATAGCGGACACGCCCCAGTGGGTTTGCCAGATGACGGTGGCGCAACGGCTGACGCCGAGTTCACACCTGAAATCACCGTCTTCACGTGCATCTACTGTGCGTACATGGCGGTCGACACGGCTGGCGCGCTGCGCATCAAGTATCCTGCGGACATCAAGCTGGTGAAACTGCCTTGCACGGGCAAGACCGACGTACGCTATCTGCTGGAAGCCTTCGAACAAGGAGCCGACGGCGTCTGCGTTGTGGGGTGTCCCATTGGAAACTGCCACCACGTGAACGGGAACGTTCGCGGCCGATCGCGCGTGAAGTACACCAGGAAACTCCTCAATGAGATAGGGCTCAGTGGGGAGCGACTCGAGATGCACTTCATCTCCGGCGGCATGGGAGCCACCTTCGGAAACATCATCAAGCGGATGACGGAGCGGCTACAGGCGCTCGGGCCCAACCCACTGAAGGGCGCACGGGAACCGTAGACCCAGGGGGTGGCCGAGGGACGGCGCCCGCGAGCCTGGGGAGGCTTTGAGAGACTTCCGCCAAGACAAGGGAGAATGCTATGGAGCAGACTGGCGGTAACGACCGTGTCGTAGGCTCGGTCATGGTGGTGGGCGGTGGCATTTCCGGCATCCAGTCGTCGCTGGATCTGGCCGAGGCTGGCTACAAGGTCTACCTCGTCGAGACCAAGTCAGCCATCGGCGGGCATATGGCACAGCTTGACAAGACGTTCCCGACCAACGACTGTGCGATGTGCATCGTCAGCCCAAAGCTTGTCGATTGTGGGCAGCACCGCAACATCGAACTGCTGGTCGACAGTGACCTGCTGAGCCTGCGAGGCGAGGCAGGCAATTTCACCGCGCAGGTACGGACCCGACCGCGCTACATCGATCTGGACAAGTGCACGGGCTGCGGCGATTGCGAAGACGTCTGCCCGGTCATCATCCCTGGAAAGTTCGATGAGGGGCTGAGGGTTCAGCGGGCCGCCCACAAGCTCTACCCACAGGCGGTTCCCGGCGCCTTCGCAATCGAGAAACGCGGCATTTCGCCGTGTCGAGACGCCTGCCCGGCTGGCCAGAGGGCGCAGGGGTATATCGCCCTGATCCGCGAGGGGCGCTACGATGATGCGCTTCGCGTCATCAAGGAGGACAACCCATTCCCTGGCATCTGCGGACGTATCTGCAACCACCGCTGCGAGGACGCCTGCAACCGCGCGAAGCTGGACGACCCAATCAACATCCATATGCTCAAGCGTTTCGTGACCGACAAGGTATACGCCGAGCCCCGCGTCCCACCGGAGCCGGCTGAGCGGGTGTACAAGGACGATGTGGCCATTATCGGGTCGGGTCCGTGCGGTCTGACTGCCGCCCAGGATCTCAGCAAGCTAGGCTATGGCGTGACGGTGTTTGAGGCGCTTCCGGTTCCTGGCGGTATGCTGCGCGTCGGGGTACCCGAGTATCGTCTTCCTACCGAAATCGTCGACCGGGAGGTGCAGGACATCGTCGACCTGGGCATAGAATTGCGCCTGAACACCCGAGTGAATAGCCTCGATGACATCTTCGACGAGGGATTCGATGCGGTGCTTATCGCAGTCGGGGCACACGAGGGCCGCAAGCTACCGATTGAGGGGGTTGACCTGGACGGCGTAACGGTCGCCACATCTTTCCTGCGCGATGTACGGCTCGGTAGCCCGCCCAAGGTGGAGGGGCAGCGCGTGTTGGTGATTGGCGGTGGCAGCGTGGCTGTCGATTCTGCCCGGACGGCACTCCGATTGGGCGCGTCTGAGGTACATATGGCCAGCCTCGAGAGCCGCGAGAAGATGCCAGCCCACTCGTGGGACGTCGACGCGTGTGATGCGGAGGGCATCCAACTCCACCCCAGCCGCGCATCTCAGCGCATTCTCTCCAACGGCGACGGACGTGTGACCGGTGTGGAGTTTCGCAACGTCACGTTTATGGAGTTTGACGCCACGGGGCGGCTATCGCTCGAGACGGACGCAGGCTCGGAGCACGTCGTTCCCTGCGACGTCGTGATATTCGCCATTGGCCAGCGCGCGGGCCTGGCGTTCATCCCGGAGAGCGTCGGCGTGGGAGTCACGCGCCAGCAGACGATTGCGGTCAACCCCAACACAATGGCGGCCACCCGGCCAGGCGTCTTCGCGGCGGGTGATGCGACCACAGGCACGGCTTTCGTGATAGAGGCCGTCGCGTCTGGCCACCAGGCAGCGGAGTCGATCCACCGCTACCTGAGAGGCGATGAACTCGAACCTCCGCTGAAACCGGAACTGCCCGTCGTGGACCTGACTCGGGCGGAGATTGGAGAGCGGGTCGTCCGCGGGGAGGTGGAGGTTGCGCCCAGGGTAGCGGTGCCCGAAAGGCCGGTGGAGGAGCGGATCTCCAGCTTCGCCGAGGTCGAAACCGGCTACACGGATGAGCTTGCACAGGCAGAGGCAGCACGGTGCCTCGCGTGCGGTGTCTGCTCGGAGTGCCTGAGCTGCTGGTACGTCTGCGAGGCTGACGCCGTGGACCACGAAGCGGTGGAGCAGGTTCTGGACATCGAGGTGGGCGCCGTCGTGCTGGCCCCAGGATACGAGGTATTCCAAGCGGAGCGAGCGCCCGAGTATGGCTGGGGCCGGTATCCCAATGTCGTCACCGCCTTGCAGTACGAGCGGCTGCTCAGTGCCTCTGGTCCGACCTTCGGACACGTGCGCCGGCCGTCAGATGGGCAGACCCCGAAGAAGATCGCCTTCCTCCAGTGCGTCGGCTCGAGGGACCAGGAGCACGACTACTGCTCGGCCGTCTGCTGCATGTACGCCACCAAAGAGGCCATTATGTCCATCGAGCACGAGGCCGATACGGCAGCCACGGTCTGCAAGAGGGACATGCGAGCCGTCAGCAAAGGGTACTACGAGTACTATCGGCGGGCAGAGGAGCGGTACGGCGTCCGGTTTGTGAGATCGCGCAGCAGCACCGTGACGGAGGACCCAGAGACACACAATCCGGTACTCCGCTACGTATCAGAAGAAGACGGGACGGTCGTCGAGGAGGGCTTCGACCTGGTCGTGCTGTCCGTTGGTATGGAGATCGGGGAC
>JAUVSX010000118.1 GCA_030596915.1 Chloroflexota bacterium
CCACCGAGAACCTGCAACCCGCTCAGCCGCTCACCCAGGAGAACATAGGCAAGCGCCGCCGTCATAGGGGGTTCCAGCGCTACGATCAGCGTTGCAGTCGATGCGGGCAGGTGGGCCAGACTGGCCACGTATAGACCGTGCCCACCCAGCGTCGGCCCCAGCGCTAGCATCACGAGCATGCCCCACCCCGCTACCGCGTCCGCCCAACCGTTCTGACCGCCGAGAGGCGAGTCGGCTATCCAGACGATGGCATCGGCCCGCAGTGCCAGGAACAGTATCAGCGTCGACGCGAGGAAGGTGTATGCAAGCGTGGTCCAGGCCGTGGCCCCGCGCCGCGACACGCTCTTTCCGACCAGCCCGTAGGCGGCGAAGCTCACGCCCGTGCCAAGCCCAACCGCGATCCCTACCGCGTTGACCTCCCAGTTGGCAGGATCGTAGGCGCCGGAGACCAGGACACAGCCCACCAGTCCGACGATCACCGCGCCTATCTTCGTTGGTCCGAGAGGCTCGCCCAGCACAAACCTGGCCGCCACCGCCGAGAACACGGGCGCGATGTAGATCAGGAGCGTCGCTACTGCCGCCCCGTTCAGAGCCACCGAGAGGGGATACAGGGCGCTGAGCGCTGCGAGCACCAGACCGTTCAGAGCGAAGAGCGGGACGTGCTTGCGCTCGAGGCGCAGCAGCGGGCGTGCAGCCACGCACAGCCCTCCGACGAGGGCAAAGCTGATGATCAGGTTGCGCCAGGCCGCCAGTGCAAACGGCGGCACGCGGAAACGGCTTGTTACGTAGGCGATGATAATGCCCGATGTGGACCAGGCCGCGGTCGCAGCGAGGGATAACACGTACCCTCGTCGTCGGGAGGAGTGAGATGCTTCGCTCATCGTTTGCGCGTGCCCGCGTCGCCGCGTGGTCGCGCTCCCGGGTTCTACGACAGTTGCCCCATTCTGTCAAGCCACGCACCGCCGACACACGCTTGCACCGACCCGGCCGCGGGCCAGTGTGAAGGGTGACAGCCGATGCGACCAGCTCCCAGGACGTGGGACTCCGGCACGCCGCCTCCATGCTTGACAGCCAGCCCGGCCTGGTGTATCAGAGGTGCGCTACGAAGGCCCAAATAGGCAACGGCGCCCACTACCGAAGGAGTTCAGGATATGGACCTGTCGCAGAGAGACCGCGTGATCGCTCAGATCAACCATCTGGAGACCGACCACATCCCATATGTGCTGGGGTTCGAGGGGGATGTCGCCGAGAGGCTCGACGAGCACTACGGCGGGGCGGGTTGGCGCGATCTGCTCGACAGCGCCATTCGCCACGTGCCGACACCCAACCTGGTCGTCGATGAGACGGCTGGCGACTACTCGACCGGACCCTATGGCACGCTGTGGCGGGTCAACCGGCGCCCGTTCCACCTGGAAGAACCTGCCCTCAAGGAGCCCTCGCTCGAGGGATACGCGTTCCCTGACCTGGACGCGCTCTTCAACGATGCGTGGAAGGCGGAAGCGTTGGAGGCGATCGACGAGCAGCGGGATCACTTCACGGTCATCGGATTCGGCTTCGGTCTGTTCGAGCGCACGTGGGCCCTGCGCGGCTTCAACCAGGCACTGATGGACGCCGCTGCGGACCCCGGCTTCTACGACGAACTGGCTGAACGCGTGACTGTCCACCAGCTAGACATCATCGAGCGGATCGTGGAACTCCCTGTCGACGGAATCATGTTCAGCGACGACTGGGGGTACCAACAGGGTGTGCTGCTGGGGCCCGACCGGTGGCGGCGCTTTATGAAGCCGAGATTGGCGCGACAGTACGCCCGCGTCCACGGGGCAAGAAAGGTCGTACTGACACACTGCTGCGGCTCGATCGCCGCCATCCTACCGGACTTGATCGAGATCGGCCTCGATGTCTACCAGAGCGTGCAACCTGAGGCTCGGGACAGCAGTCCATACGACCTGAAGCGCCAGCACGGCGATGATCTCACATTCTGGGGCGGGCTGGGGTCGCAGTCAACCATCCCATTCGGGAGCCCAGCGGACATCAGCAGCGAGGTTAGCCGCCTCTGCCGTGAGATGGGGCAGGGCGGTGGGTACATCCTTGCCCCAGCCAAGGCGCTCCAGCCCGAGACGCCGACCGAGAATGCGGCGGCCGTGGTCGAGGCCTTCCTGGCAGAGGCCGGCGTGGCCCTATGAGCGCGGAATACGAGGGCTGCGGCTAGTCGCCCACGTCACTCGCTGTTGCGCGGGCGTCGCACCCTGCCCGGAAGTTACTGACCGCCTCAGACGTGCGCAGGCAGCGGCCGTAGATGCGAAGAGCGATGAGCTCTCCCTCGAGGCGCGGGCCCAGGCGCAGGATTTCCCCTCCGTTTGCGTGACGGAGATTCGGATTGAAACGGCCCCAGCCGAACTGGCGGTGATCGCCGCCGTCGCACAGATGACCGTCCACTACGAACGTGATGATCTTGGGTCCGCCATCCACGTTCACCACCACGTGATGGAGATCACCCTCGCGCAGGGCACCGGAGTCACAATCCCACCGGTTCTCCGTGCGCCCGTCACTCAGTGCGACCTCAAGCGTCGCTCTGTCCGTCGACCGCAAACAGATGCCCTGACCGTCCCCGGTGCGGGCATCAAGCACGACCTGCCCGGGATGCAGGGAGTCGATCCTAAGCCAGAGCTCCACTGTGAAGCCAGCTCGCAGGTCACGCGTCCCGTAGTCGGCTCGCTCGGTATCCCGCTCGAGAAAAGCGGGTAATCGGGGCATCGGCACGCACTCGGGCAGGGTGCCGTCTGCGTCCGGCAGCGCCAGAATCAGACGCTCAGTTGCGAGTGAGCTGCTCTCAAACTGCTGCCATAGCCCTTCCAGGAGACACCGGTCCACCTCGTGCACCCGAGCCACGGCCTTCTGCGTCTCGGTGAGGTCGGTGTTGCCGCCGTCTTCCACCAGATCGGGATAGCTCATACGAACGAATGGATCATCATCGTAGAGCACGATCTCGGGCTGGGACCACCTGATGATCGCGCCCTCGGGCGTCTCAGCCTCCACGCCGCCGCAGAGCCAGGCAGGATTCCGGTCCTCATAGGGCTTGCGGGCGTCGCCCATCTCACGGATGAAGCGGCCCCCATGGTTGTGGAACCAGCATAGATACCTGCCATTGGCGCAACGCCACACGAAGTTGGCCGCACGCGGGTGCTTCATCGGGCGGCCATCGGCGAACTGCTGGTAACGCGGCACGCTCCACGAGCAGCCGCCATCACGGCTGTAAGTGCAGGCCGGGTGGCCGTCGACCGTGCGATAGACGGCGTATAGCGAGCCGTCGCTCAACACACTGTAGCTCTGTTCCTCGGCGATCGGACCGCCGCCGGGGGGAGCACGCAGTCCGGCGTCCCCATCAGGCAGCGTCTCCCACGTGATCCTAGCCGGGTCGCGCTCTGTCAAGATGCTCTCGCTTCTCAGCAGCACGCCCTCCGACCGCGTGAAGTAGCCCTCCCCAAAGCCACCCACTTTGTGCAGTGAGACGTAGGCGGCGCCGCCATAGAGGAATGGCCTGCCAACGTTCCAGAAGAATCGCACACGGCCGCCATAGGCGTTCTCTCGGTCGATGGCCATCTCACGCACCGGGATCGGCGTGCGCTCGGCGGACCAGGTGCGCCCGTGGTCGTCGCTGAACTTGAAGACGAAGTACCCGAGGCTGTCGACCCTGCGGCACAGCCCGCCCTCGTACGGCGGGTCATCGGCCCTCACCGCGCGCAGGTTGTCCGTGTTATGGTTGTAGAAGCAGAAGATGCGCCCCGATGGAGCCTTGAGCAGGACGGCGTACGAGTTCTCGCGCGCGTCGCCTGGCTCGACGGCCAGGGGCGCGTCCCACGAGTGTCCCTGATCTTGGCTGCGCAGCGTCACCACCCGTTGGCCTGGCTCACCTTCGCGGCCCGCGCCGGTCGTCAAGACGCATAGCCAGGCGCCATCGTCGGTCTTGACGACGTACGGCTGATCAGCGTAGCGCTCAGTGGGAATTGGCAGCCCGGTCGCGACGTTGCGCGGGTCAGGCTGAGGCATCACGCCGCCTCCGGTTGCCAGCCGGCGTACATCGGGTGGTCCCCGATGATGGGCAGGGCAACGTCTTCGCATGTCGTCGCGGAGTAGTAGACGGCGGTGATCAGCTCAGCCGAAGCACGCGCGTCGGCAAGCGTGACCGGTAACTCTGTACCCGCCGACAGCGCCGCATGAAAGCGGTGGAACTGGCCGGCGAAGCCCTCGGGCAAAGGGACGAAGCCCGTGAGCGTCCCCTCGATCCGCTCCTCCGCCTCCGGCGAGTCGCCGGTGAAGATCCAGGGATCACTTGCCGAGGCATAGGGCGCCGTGAAGCTCTCAGCGCTCAGGCAACTGAAACAGAAGCGCATGCGGCTGATCTCGGCAGAGGACCCGGTGGTTACCGACAGGGAGGCCAGTGCGCCGCTGGCCATCTCGAGCGATGCAGCGATAGTGTCCTCGGTCTCGATGGGGTTGACGAGCGTTGCCGTGCGCGCGAAGACTCTGCGCGGGCGACCGCAGACGTAGAACAACGCGTCGTGGGCGTGAATGGCAAGCGTGACCAACGCGCCCCCCAACTCCGTCGCCCACTTGCCGCGCCACCGCACGTAGTACGCGGCCCGGCGCCGCCACGCGGTCTCCACTGTCGCGAGATAGAGGCTGCCGGCCACGCCCCGATCCACAAGCAACTTGAGCTTCTGGAGGCCATGTCCGAAGCGGTTCTGGAAGATTGGCATCACGCGCTTTCCAGAGCGCCGCTCAGCCGCGATCAGCTCGTCGACTGTCCGTAGCGAGCCGGCGACCGGCTTCTCACAGACAACGGGCTTGCCGGCGTCCAGAACCTGCATCGTGTGCCGCGCGTGAAGGTGCGATGGCGTGCAGACATCGATCACGTCCAGGTCGTCCATGCGGCACAGCTCAGACAAGTCGTTGCAGACACGCGGGATTGCGCTTTGTTGCGCAAGGTCGCTCGCACGCTCCTCGTCGATGTCACACAGGGCCAGCACGTCGAACCGATCAGGCAAGCTCTGGTACGCCTGGATATGGGACCGCCCGATTCCAGCGCCAACGACCCCCACCCTCAATCGACCGTTCACGGTGCCTCCTCAGCGTCTGTGTTGGATAGCGCGTTCAGGAACGGGCGCAGCACAACTTCTCCCACAGGAAATCGTAGGCGCGCCGGCCACTGATCTGATGCCGGCCCTCGAAGGTGTCGACCTCGATCTGGTCACCGGCCCCGAGTGTCGAATAGACCTGCCGGGCGCGGGCGACGCTCCGCTTGACAGCCTCAATGGGGAAGATCGGGTCGCGTGTCCCCGCCTCGACGAGCATCGGCCGGGGTGCGATCAATCCGACCAAGTCGTACATCTCGCCGAAACGGTGCAGTCCCGGAACGAAGTTA
The DNA here is from genome assembly GCA_030596915.1 of Chloroflexota bacterium. Classification (GTDB taxonomy): domain Bacteria; phylum Chloroflexota; class Anaerolineae; order B4-G1; family B4-G1; genus JAUVSX01. The sequence continues at coordinate 5,423 of JAUVSX010000118.1, forward strand.
CAGGTGCAATGATCCATCGCCAGGATGCTGTCCTCGAATGTAGAGTAGTATCCGCTGACGACGCAGGCCGCGATGCGCTCGTCGACGCAGGTCGAGAAGAATGTGTGCATCCCCCCGCCTGAGATTCCCATCGCACCCAGGCGCGTTGCGTCGATATCTTCGCGGGTCTCCAGGTAGTCGCCGAGTCGTCTGCCATCGTGCACGCGCAGACCCAACGCGGATCCGCCCAGATGGAACGCAAGCTTGGCAGTGTGGTCGCACGTGGTCGGCGGGCCCTGGCCGATCGTGGTGTTGAGCGTGGAGAAGTTCGTCTGTCGCTCCCCGAAGCAAGAGATCTCTGGGGCCGCCACCGCGAACCCGCGCCTGCACAGGGCGACGGCGAAGTCCTTGTGGTAGCCGTCGGGCGTCAAGCGCTCCTCGCCATCCTCCCACAGGCCGACGATGTCTTTCACACCGTACCCGTGGCCGTGAAAGGCTACGACGACAGGTAGGGGGCGCCGTCCGGCCTTGGGCAGCAGCACGTACACGGGCATCAGGGCATCCCGCCACGTTCGCAGGAGTATCTTCTCGCGAACGAAGTCGCCCCGATCGACCTCCTCAAGCTTTGCGGGCGCGAGGGGACCAGCCGGCAGGGAGGTGAAGCCGAGCGTCTTCGCCAACTCCGGCCTGACTGAGTCCTGCCAGCGGCGGGCCTCCTCGACGTCCTCCGCCCGAAACCGGTGTTCGGCGCGCTCAGGCGCATACAGCTCCCACAAACCGTAGGCTGGTTGGAGCGGCTCGAGCTCCGCAGGGTCAAGCAGCGTAGGTGTCACCGTCGTGCTCCTCCTGTGCGTCTGGCAATCCCGGATGGCGCGCATTATCGGCTGACGTTTGCGCCCCGTCAAGCGTGGCCGGGCGGCGTACCCGTCAGTACCGCAGCGGTCCCGCGAACCGCCGCCTGATACTGACCACGATCGGTAGGAACGCAGCCAGCCGACTGGGTCAGTGCACGATCCGCAGGCCTTCGTGCCAGCGCCTGGCGGGTATCCAGCCGGGTAGGGGCGCCCGACAGTCCGCTGTCGGCGCTTGCCGACTTGCCCGCAGCACAGAACGCAAGCGAGGGGGCACTGCAACGAAGGCGCTCCCTCTTGCGTCCGACCGTCCGCGGTCGGCGCTTGCCTCTGCCCCTACGCCCGGCAACGCCCGTGCGCCATGGGTACCTGGCCTTTCTGTGGAGGCACAGCTAACCGACTTGCCCGCAGCACGGGCCGCATGCGGGTGTTGCATCGCACGGCAGGCGCTCTGTGGTGCGTCCGACCGTCCGCGGTCGGCGTTTGTCTGCGCCCTATGCCGCCCACACCTGCCCCCCGGTCCGGTACCTGGCCCCGCGTCGAGTAGTACAGGCTACCGTCGGGCAGAAGTTCAAGCAGTTGGACGGCCATCCGGGCCGTCCACTCGTGCACAGGGTTGCCCGCCATATCGACGAGGACCACGTGGGCCACGCCACCCCGGCCTGTCCGCGGATCCTCGTACGTGTGGCAGAAGAGCGTGTAGCCATCGTAGCGCCGGTCCGATCGACAAATCGTGACGAGTGCGTCGGACAACATCGTGATTCCCTTTCAGTACAGATGGCCCCGAGCTATCCTTTGATGCCGGCGATCGAGATGCCTTCGACGAAGGTTCTCTGCACTAGGAAGAACAGGATGATCAGGGGGGCTGCCGAGACTGCGCAATCCGGGCCATGCCGACCATCGATTCCGATGGATGCCGTCCACCTGTTCTGGACCATGCCGACCACTTGTTCCGATGGCATGGCGTCCGGATATCTTGGGACGCCGGAACTCGTGGACGATTTCATCGGAATACCCAGCATGTCACCGAAGAAGGACCACAGGTCACGTATCGCCCCCGAAACGATCGCTCTCGTCACGAAGTTGACCAAGGGAAACCGGCTGTGGGGCGCGGAGCGCATTCACGGTGAGTCGCTTAGACCGAACGTCGCGGTCAACAAGCGCACGATTCAAGAGCATATGCCCAAGGTGCGCCACCGACCAGGCCAGACTGGGGCCACTTCCATCAAGAACCACGCTGCAGACATCTAGGCCTGCGACATCTGCGCCTGCGGCTTGACAGTGGTGCACGACCTGCTGTTCCAGGCACTCCATCTTTGTCGTCATCGAGTTGGGGACGCGCCGGAAAGTGCACACGACTACGACGAACTCTCCTGCGGACCCCTGGATAGCGCAGCAGCTCCGGGAAGCCACTCCCTGGGGTGAAAGTCCCAAATACGTTGTGACCGCGACAAGAAGTACAGTACGCAGTTCACATCTGTCGCCAGGAGCACCGGTATTGAGGAGCTGAAGACACCCTGTCTAGCACCAAGAGCATACGCTGTCTGCGAGCGGTATACTGGCAGCATGAAACGAAAATGCCCTGACTATACGCTCATCTTCCACCGAAACCACTTGAGCCGTGCGGTAGAGGAATACGTCGATTACTACAATCGCTCGAGGCCACATCAGGGAATCGGACAGCGCAATCTAGCTCGATTGGGCGAAAGCGACCCCGCACAACTTCAGCGGGCGACACCTGTGTCAGGTGATGAGCAAGTGCCAATCGTACTTTGATGATGCCCGGCCACACCAAGAGTTCGAGCAACCCATTCCTTGCCAGGCAGAGCGACAAAACGGGCCGCCAGCGGGTGGAAAGGTCAGCTCTCATCCACTGCTGGGCGGTCTGCATCACGATTACGACTGGCAGGCAC
>JAUVSX010000404.1 GCA_030596915.1 Chloroflexota bacterium
ACCAAGCTTCACAGACGACCTCTCGGACAAGCCGCGAGTCTATCAGCGGATGCGCCGTTCGCTCTTCGACCAGCTCTCAGAGAGAGAGGTGAGGGAGGGCATTCGCCATTACTGGGCCTACTGCTCCTACCTGGCCGAGCTGTTCGGCAAGATCCTGACCGCCCTGGAGACCACCGCACAGGCCGACAATACTCTCGTTCTCTACTGCAGCGATCACGGCGACTACTGCGGCGATCACGGCCTGTTCTGCAAGGGCATCCCGTGCTTCCGTGGCGCGTACCACGTGCCGGCGGTGGTCCGGTGGCCCGCCGGCATCCGGCGGAAGGGGCGGCAGGAGGATGCATTTGTCTCGCTAGCGGACTTCGCACCGACTTTCGTCGAAGCCGCCGGGCTTGGGTCCAGTGAAGGGTACAGCGGCACAAGCCTTGTCCCGTTCCTTCGTGACGAACAGCCAATCGGCTGGCGAGACGAGATCCACACGCAGTGCAATGGAGTCGAGCTGTACTACACCCAGCGCTCGGTCACCACGCACTCGCACAAGTACGTCTTCAACGGGTTCGACCGGGATGAGCTGTACGACCTACGAGACGATCCGGGTGAAACGCGCAACCGGGCGGACGAGCCTGCCTACGCAGCGATCAAGCGTGACCTGTGCGGGCGCATGTGGCGATTCGCGCATCGCGAGGACGACACGGCGATCAATCCCTACGTGACCGTGGGGCTGGCCCCCTACGGTCCGGCGGAGGCCTTCCGATAGCCTACGTGGTTGAGCGCGCTCTGGCCCACGTTGCCGCCTATCTACCTCCGGTCGCCGACGTCTCCACTTTTCTGCCTCTAACTGTCCACTTTTCAACTTTAGATGACAAGCGCCGGAAAAGTGTTGACAAACCCCCTGCAGGTGTGGTATAGTATCTCTGGTGAGAGTTTGCTAGAGCGCCTGCAAAGACACGGAGCACTGCGCGAGGCCATTTGGTATCGTACGGGGCTCCGTGAACTCGTATCTGGAACTTGGCTATGGTCGAGAATCAACCGGCTCTGAGTGCTGAAGACTACGTCCTCCTCAAAGCAGCAGAACGGGGCTACGTTACGTACGATGATCTGCTGGTGGTTTTCCCCGAGCCCGAAGGGCACGTGGTGGAGATCGACGCGGTGCTGGCGATGCTGATGGAAGCTGGCGTCGAGGTCGTCGGCACGGACGACAACGGCGATCACAGCACCGATTCAGTTCGGAAGTCGGCCGGGCGCCGAATCCGCCCCGCAGACCACGGGATAGACGACAGTGTCGGTCTCTACCTGCGCGAGATCGGCAAGGTGCCACTGCTCACCGCACGCGAAGAGGTCGTACTGGCCAAGAGGATTGAGGCCGGCCGCGAAGCGGAAAAGGCATTGAACAACGGAGGTCTGCGCCACGAGGAGCGTGAATTGCTGAGTTCCCTGGTGCACGACGGGCTTGCCGCCCGCGACCACCTGATCCGAGCCAACTCCCGGCTGGTCGTCAGCGTAGCCAAGAAGTACATTGGCCGGGGCGTGCCCTTCCTGGATTTGATCCAGGAAGGCAGTATCGGGCTGATTCGAACGGCTGACAAGTTCGATTATCGTCTCGGCAACAAGTTTTCGACGTACGCGACTTGGTGGATCCGGCAGGCAGTCTCTCGGGCCATAGCTGACCAGAGCCGCACGATTCGGCTGCCAGTGCATATGGGCGACCAGATCAGCAAGATGCTGCGAGCTGGGCATCGGCTGACGCAGGAGCTTAGCCGGGAACCCAACGTCGAGGAGTTGGCGGCAGCTCTGGACATTCCATCGCAGAGGGTCCAGGATATGATGCGCATGTATCGTACCCCCCTGTCACTTGAGGTTCCGACGAGTGATGAGGGGGACACGGAGCTGGGCGAATTCATCAAGGACGAGACTGGCACACCGCCCGACGATGAGGCAGTATCCTCGATCCTGCGGGATCTTCTCGATGTCATCCTCGAGGGCCTCCCACCCCGCGAGGTGCGCATACTTCAGCTTCGCTACGGACTGATTGACGGCGAGACCCTTACTCTGGAGCAGGTGGGTAGGAAGCTGGGCGTGACGCGCGAGCGCGTTCGCCAGATTGAGGCCCAGGCTCTTAGCCGACTCCGGCATCCACGGCGCACTCGTCGCCTGAAGGGTTTCCTGAGAGATTGGGGCTAGGTCCGGCGCCCAATGCCAGACGCCGCCGACTTCATCCGACGCATGCCTCTTCTGGCGAATCTTCCTAAAGATGTGCAGGCGCGCATCTCGCGGCGGATGATCCGCCGGTCCTACTCGGCGGGCGAGACGATCTTCATCGAGGGTGACCCTGGTCGGGCAGCCTACTTGGTCGCCGAGGGCCGTGTTCGCGTCCACCGCACGTCGCGGGCGGGCAGGGAGCAGGTGCTCGCCAGGATTGGCCTTGGCCAGTTGTTCAACACCGTACCGCTCTTCCGCCACGATGCCCGCAACCACGCCACGGCTCAGGCGGCGACCGACGTCACGGTCTATGCCATCCTCCGTGAGGATCTGCTACGACTGGTACAGGACTCCCCCGAGCTGGCCCTCGTCATCCTGCGCGACTTCGCCGAGCGGCTCGACCACCTGACGAATCTTGTAGAGGACTTGTCGCTCCGAACGGTGCGCGGCAGGCTCGCCCGTTTCCTCCTGGTCCACGCAAAGGAAGGAACTGTCAGGCGCCAATGGACGCAGGAAGAAATGGCCAGCGAACTGGGCACAGTACGAGATGTGATCGGACGCGCTTTGCGGTCCTTTGCCAGCGAGGGGCTCATTCGTATGGATCGGCACCGCATCGTACTTGTCGACCGGGAAGGATTGGAGTCGGAATCGGATAGCTGAGACAGTGCGACCTAAGTCGTATTCGTGCCACCGCCTTTCTGGTACACTGTTCCCGGAAAGGCGGTGTTGCGTATGGCGGGTTGCGTTGTCCCCTACATAGACCTGGAATCGTGCACCAGGTGCGGCGTCTGCGTGGACGTGTGCCCGGCGGAAGCCGTCGTGATGGGGCTGGCTGGTCCGGAATTCTCTGACCCTGAAGCCTGCACCTACTGCACACTATGCGAGACACTATGCCCCGAGGGCGCCATTGCCTGTGGATTCGTAATCGTGTGGGAAGGCGATAGCCGTCGTGGAGCTGACGGCCCAGAAGGAGGTGTGTGTTGACACAGCGGCAAATAATCAGGATAGACGAGGATCTGTGCAACGGTTGCGGGGTATGCGTCATACCGTGCGCAGAGGGCGCGATCACGCTCGTCGACGGAAAGGCGCGCGTGGTGGACGAGGCCCTCTGTGATGGTGCAGGGTTCTGTATCCCCATCTGCCCCACCGGTGCGCTCACTGTCGAGACCCGCGATGCGCCCGATTTCGATGAGGACAGAGCGGAGGCATCGATGGACGCGCGGGGCAAGGCCTACATCGAGCAGCGCTGCTTTCTGTGCTCCACAACCGAGGGCGAAGCGCCGCTGATCCCTGTCCGGCACGAGGGCCGAAGCCTGTGGACATGCACGCGGTGTCTGCCAGCCCTCATCCACGGATAGGCGCATGTACGACGAGTTCAGCGCGGACTACGACCGTTTCGTGGATTGGGAGGCGAGGCTAGGTGCCGAGATGCCTTTCATCGAGGGCCAGCTGCAAGCTGTCGGGGCCAGGCGGGTCCTGGACGCGGCGTGTGGGACGGGAATGCACGCCCTAGCGATGGCGTCTCGCGGGTATCACGTGGTAGGAGCAGACTTCAGCAACAGCATGGTGAAGGTGGCAAGGGAGAACGCGCAGCGCATTGGAGGTGAGGCCGCCTTTGAGGGCGCCGCCTTTGGCGAGCTGGCGGAGCGAGTAGGCGGCGGTTTTGA
>JAUVSX010000054.1 GCA_030596915.1 Chloroflexota bacterium
GAGATACCTCGGGCCACTTGACTGCACCTGCGCTCGACCGCAGGCACGCGCTCCGAGATGCCTCGCAACTCTGTCTGCACGCCCAAGACCAGCTCAGTCAGGTTCCGAAGGGCCGCGGCAGCCGCAAAGTCGTCGCGAGCGCGGCGCGACAGCAGGTAGCCAACGCCGATGAACCCGCCCAACAGCGTGGCCACCAGGACTGCAAGCAGCACAAGGCTCGTGGGCACGAAGGTGTCCAGCTCGGCATCCTTGTCTCGGCCGTATGTAGGATTGCTGGAGAAGTCTACTTCCCTTGCGGCAAGGAGACCTCGAACCCCAGGTAGTGCTCCAGGGCCTCGCGAACCGGCGCAGCCAGGTGCCCTCTCGTCGCACTGACGTGATGCCTGTACCCGTTATGCCCAACGTGAAGCAGGACATCCTGGAGATTGGCGATCTGGGCGACCCCTGCGCAGCCGAAGAACTCGGGCGGGATCGGATCCGGCGTGAACGTGCCGTGGCCGAGGTAGAAGCGCAATCGGCCTTCATCAGTTAACATACTGCCGAACGTGAAGTCGCTGGGGGCAATGCGGCCAATGTGGCAACCGTACCCACAGCCAGGGCCAACCGAGTTGGCGAGTATCGCGTGGTCGGAGATGTGCCCGTCGTCGACCATCAGGCTCCGCGGAACCGGGCCGCAGTGAAAGAGTATGCACTTGTCCTCGTCATCGCCATAGTTGTTGTTCCAGTCGAGGCACGTCGCCGGCCCCGCAGAGGCGAGGTGTAGCGCCGTCATCATGACCGCGTTTCCAACGTCAACCTCGCAGGCCGCAGGCACCCCGCGATCATTCATTTCACCGAGAAGGACACACGCCGAGACGCCGAGCAGCTCCTGGAGCTCAATCCAGCAGCGCAGCGCGATGGCGTCCATCTGGAACTCCTCAATGATCTGATCGAGCACAACGCCCAGGCGGACGATCTTTCCGAACGCCTCGGCGGGCACCCCGTCCCAGCACGTATACGCGGCCAAGCGATCGGACTTGGCCGTGTAGGCCACGCTCGTCGGATCCAGTCGCTCTATCCGGCTGAACACGCTTGAGAGATCCAGCGTCTCCATCGTGATGCCCTTCCGCTGGAGAGCCACCTCGTCGATGCGCACAGTCTTGAAGGCCGTGGTTCGTGCGCCGATCGCACCTACGACCATTCCGCGCAACCCGTTCACGACGCGGCAAACGCGGTCGAAATGGTCGATGTTGGCTCGGAATGCGTCGCATAGCGGATTCACCACGTGTGGCTTGATCGCACTGAATTTCAGCCCGTACTGATAGAACACGTCCATCACCGAGAACTTGCCGCAGAAAGCATCCCGTCTCAGCTCAGGCGCCATCTTGTCAAGCTCATCCGGATAGGCCTGGATCAGGATCGGCACGCCAGCATCGTGCAGTGCCGCCACAGCGCCCGTCTCGTCACCAAAGTTCGGAAGACATAGGATCACGCCACCGAACTTTCCTCGGTTCGCCTCGAGGAAGTTGGCGAAGACCTGTCCCTCCCGCGGGCTTTCGACCGCGCCATACCGGGTGACGTCCGCGTCAAGCATCATAACGTCGTGTCCCCACTCCCGGAGGATTCGCGGCAAATCCTCCCGCGCTTGCGCAATAAGCGACGCGGGAAAGAACCCCCTGGTACCGAAGAATAGTGCGAACGTTGTCTTGTCTGTTCTCAGCATCGGTAATCCCCTTCCTGTTTCTATTCCGCCACCAGCTAGAGACCGAACTCTTCAAGTAGATACTGCCTACTGATGGCGGCGCTCCTGTAACCGCAGACGCGGGGACGGTCCATCTCGACACAAAGCACCCCACCAAAACCCGCGTCCTTGAGAATTGCGACGATCGCCGGGAAGTTGATTATCCCGCGGCCTAGCTCCCGGAATCCGGACCACCACGGAATGCTGGGATCGTCGACGGGAATAATGTCCTTCATGTGGACGTACCGGATGCGGTCCGCGTACTGAGCGAAAGTGGACACGGGGTCCATTTCCCCGAGCACGGTGTGAGCCGTATCCACCGTCAAACTCAACAGCTCGGCAGGGATTTTGTCCATCATGTAGGCGAGCTCATCAGCCCGCTCGATGATCGTACCGTAGTGAGGGTGCAGGCACACTGTGACTCCGGCCTCCTGGGCGAGCTCACATATGCGCACCGCGTTCCTCGCTGTCACAGCGAGGTCCTCCTGCGACGGCCCGCCTTCGGGGCGGCGCGCCGCCTGCAAGTTCATGATCGAAGCGCCCACACGATTCATGAACGCCAGGGACCTCTCCGCGCGAGCGACATCCGACTCGTAGTCCCCGGAGAAGTGATGGTAGGCGCACGCGAACTCGAGCCCGTGAGACGCCAACAGATCCTGAAAGACCTGCGGCTCGTCTTCGTACAGATCGACTATCGCGCTGATGTTTTCGACAGCCTCGTATCGAAGATCACTGACCTCTCTCAACGCCTGTTCGAATGCCTCCCTCTCACGGAACCCCCACGTCCATACGTTAATACCGGCCTTCATGACAACCCTCCCTTTCACATACAGATCGGCCCTCGACCCTAGCCGAGGAACCCGCACACCTTGTTGATGGCTGCCGCCACGCTGGCGCAGTCATTCGGTGTCCACCACTGGTTGACAGATAGGAACACCGCGCGATCAAACAGGTCGGCCGACCGCGCACACATGTCTTCAGAGTAGTCAGGGAGCGGGCCCTCGTAGTACGGACAACTAAAGGGGCACCCCTCCTCCGTGGCCGTCTTCTGCTCGAGGATCTGCTCCCAGTACGAGTAGATGTGCCAATCGCGCGACGCGCGAGTGCCGCGCGCCCCCGCCGGAACGCCTTCAGCTTCGAGTGCATCCGCGATCGCGCTCGCCGATTCTCGGCTCCCCGCAGCCAGAATCAGCATATATCCCACGTCACCGTCGGGGTCGTTGCTGCGGCGCAGCTTCGTGTCGCGGAACTGGTCCAGGCCGCCAAGGATTGCGCGAAGGTTCGTGTTGTACCGCACCCGCTGAGCTTCCATTCGCCGCAGTTGGACAAGGTTCACAGTGCCAGCCATCTCGGACATGCGGTAGTTCTGACCACAGAAAAGCTCTCCGGGCGTCCGCTCTTTCGCATAGCGGTCGGGCCGCCAGCACGCTGCCGTGTCATGCTGGCTCGTCGCCCTAATATAGAGCCATTCATCATTGGTCAGCACAAGGCCTGCCTCGCCAGCCCCCACCACCTCGTAGGAGCTCAGGCTGAAGCACCCCATGTCCCCGATGGTCCCCAGGTACCGGTCTTTGTACTTGCCACCACACGATTGGGCGTTGTCTTCGATCACCACCAGATCGTGGCGACGAGCGATGTCCATTATCGCGTCCATATTCGCGCAGACACCAACCATGTGCACGGGTACTATGGCCTTGGTTCGGGGCGTGATCTTCCTCTCCACGTCCTCAGGGTCGATCGTGAAGGAGTCGTCGATCTCGGCGATCACCGGGATGCCCTTTGAGGCAACGACAGCGGCGGCAGTCGCGTAGAACGTGTAGGCTGGGATGATCACCTCCGTGCCAGGTCCGATCCCGCACGCGACATAGGCGGACATCAGCGCGGACGTGCCAGAGTTCACACCCAAGGCGTACTTGACGCCGAACACCTCGCGAGCGTACTCCTCAAGCATAGCGGCGCGCGATGGCCTGGGGTTGTAGTAGCGCGTCAGACGCGGATTGACGTACGGGTCCTCCTCCTCGAGGATATCCCGCATCTTCTCACGCGCCGCCTCGCTGTAGCCCCACGTGTCAGCGAGCGCCATAAACTCGTCCACGCCCACCTTGAGGCCCCAGCCGCCCTGCTTGGCCTCAAACTCCTCAACGGTCTTCGGGCCTCCATTCACGGCGAGGCTCGCTTCGGGAGTCACTGTACTCATTGCGTATCCTCCGGCAATACCTGGTTGCTATGATCGAAAAAGAGAACACCTGTAGGCGTTCGCCGCTACTCTCCACCCGGCGATTTATACCCTGTGTGCGCACCGTTGGCAAGCTGGAGGTGAGCGTGTGCTGCAGTCGCTCGGCGAGTGAGCGCAATTCGTTGTTGACAGGCCAAGGTCCGCCGCGCAAGCCGTCTCCGCCCGCCCGCAGCGGCTTGTCCAGCGCCCGCCCTGTCACCCTCTAATGGGGTGGGGGCACCGCGTTCGGCTTGTCCTTGATTGCTACTGCCTGCTCGATCAGCGCGGGATAGGCGTAAGCATAGCTGGCTTCGTCCCACGTGCCGTCGTACGAGCCAAGGGTGAACGGCAGGTACGCCCACGCGTAATAGTCCTGCCTGGCGCGCAGATCGTACCATTCGGATCGGGACGCGATCTCCGCCGGCAACACACCATCGTCCTCATAGCCCGCGCCGAAGACGAATTCCGACACAACCAAAGGGATCACCTCGTCGCGCTCTCCGAGCAAGTGGTAGAGGTACCGGTAGCGGAAACAGAGCGCACCAGCTCCCTCAACGGGTGGCGCACCGGGGATGAGCTCGCCCCACAGGTGGTCGATGGGCACGTCACCGAACACGCCTTCGTGCAGTGTGAGAATGTGTCCCCCCTGCTTCGCGCGGGCGAACACGCCGGTCTCGACAATGGCGACCATCTCGTCCCACTCCGGCGTGCCAACGTTGAAGCTGAAGAGCCCTATCCGGTAGCCCTCGCGCTCAGCTATGTCCATCATGTGTATGTGCAGATGGGCAAACCGGTTGTAGAGATCGGCCCCCGGCGGGTCCAGCTCGTTCGTCGGCTCCCAGTAGTCGACGTAGGCGCCGTGTTCAGCGACGGCTGGCGCCAGATGGGCCATCACGCGCTCGGCGATGGCTGGCAGGTCACCCTGGCGCAGTTCCTCATCGGTGACGTTCTCGCCCGGTCCTGTGACGCGGGCGAGGGTGATCGTGCCTGGTGACACCGCCTTCACGTCTCGGAGCCAGCCGATGTCGTCAACGGCCTTGACGACCGGGAAGTAAGCAGCGCCCTGCAGCGTCTCCGAGATGAACTCCAGCACTTCGCCCGGGCTTAGGGCGTGAACCCCCAGCTTCGCTCCTCGGTCAATGACGCGGTACGGAAACCAGGGCGTGTATGTCGGGGTGAGCACGGGCCACCGCTCCGCCGAAACGATCGGCAGGTGAACGGTGGCCGGCGTACGGACGGACAGCTCAGTCGGCGCGGTCGCTGATGCGGCAGGCCGCACCGTGTGTATGGGTGTCGCGGCAGGGGCGGCGCGGCAGGCGGGAAGACTCAACGCTGCGGCGATGAGGCCTGCGGCCCCAATCGCGGCTGTGATGCCGCTACAAACCGTCCGAGAGCGCGTCCTATGAGTCGGACCATCTAGCCAGCCAGGCCAGCGCGTCCAGCTCACGGGACGTGGTCCGCCCAGGATAGGTTCTCGCGACAGAAAGATAGCGCGCGCCTGAGCTTCGCCGCACAGGCACTCGGATCGTGGGCGTCGAGCGTCGCCGGATCCGCCTCAACCGTGATCGCGCCGCTGTACCCATCGCGCGCCAGCCGCTGAAGTAGCTCCGCCAGCGGCAGGTCCCCGTCGACCGGCGAATGGTGACCGCGACCAGAGCGCGCGTCGTAGTTCGAGAGGTGAACGTGGACGACGTTGCGCCGCAGTGCCACATACGCGGCCAGTGGATCAACACCCCAGGTCGCGAGATGGGTTGTGTCGAGCACCACGTGTGGGAAACGAGCCATTTGGTCGAGATCGTTGAACCGGTACGCGTTCATGCGCAGCCCGAGCAGGCGTTGGGCAGGCATATTCTCAACGCACACGGTTATCTGCCGCACCCTCTCGAATTCGGCCATGTTGTCTCGCAGCAAGAGGTCGTAAGGGCCAAGTCGTCTCCACCGCACTGGAAGCGAGAAGCGGCGATGGTGCGCCCCGTGCAAGGTGACTGTGATACCCACGAAGGCTTGTGGCAGGTGGGTTACGACTGTGTCTGCGCCGAGTTCGTGGGCTAGCGTGACCGTGCGATCCAGCCGGCCAAGTTGATCGTCCGGCCAGCCGGGGACGCTGCCCACAAACGGGCTGTGCACTGCGGCAATAGGGAGCTCATACGCCTCGGCCAGACGCCGCACGTAGGCCGGGTGGCGGGTGTCCCAGCGGGCGTCGACGAGCAGCTCGACGCCATCGAAGCCAACGCCGGCAGCCATCTCGAACACCCGCACGAGACCGTATGTGTAGAGCGAGCCGGTGGATAGGCACAGTTGAACCGCTGGGGCGCTGTTCTGCCCCTTGCAGGTCCGGCGTGCCCGTCGCACCCACTCGCGTTCGGCCTCGTAGGTCAGCGCCGCCTCCGCCTGGTCCCAAGGCAGCCACGCGGGCGCGAACTGCGCCTCACCGTTAGACGTTGCCCGGGTGTCGCCCTGAAGCAGGAAGAGGAAGTAGTGCTCACTTCGCACAATGTGCTGGCCCCGATAGTCGAACTCGACGATCTGAGTACCCAGATCGGCTGTTAGCAACAGATCGTCGTATCCGGTCTCCTCGCGAGTCTCCCGCAGCGCGGCCTCCGCGAGCCCCTCCCCTGGTTCGACGTGCCCCTTGGGTAGACGGATCTCGTCGCGTCCCGGGCGGCGCAGGACGAGTACGTCCTCCCCGCGCACCACGACCCCGCCTGCAGCCGTGTACTGTGTTGTGTTTGCCTTACTCATCGGACTCCCAGCCAAGCGCTGGGCGCCATTATAGCACACTGGTCACCGCGTCCAACGCTTTGGCCGAGGTCGCGTGGCGGTGTTGACAACGCGACATAACGGCGTACAATGCCGGGGATTTGCCCGAGTCAGAGAGGCCTTGCGAGCGCTTGAGGAGGAGGCATGTTTGAGCTGCTGCTGTCCGCGATATCTGCAGGCGGGCTCGTCGGTGCTAGCAACCAGTACATGTGCTTGCTGGTCCTGTCGATAGCGGCGAAGCTCGGCTTGGTCGGGCTGGTGCCACAGGTAGGTTTCATCGAATCATGGTGGTTTCTTGCCGTCGTCGCCGTATTCTGGATCCTGACAATGGTGCCGGCCTACGGATCGGCGCTGGGTCCCGGCGTGATGAACGTGGTCAGCACTATCGTCAACATACTCAGTGGGTTCTTGGTGCCGATCTCAGGCGCGCTTCTGGCACTGGCGGCGGCCGGCCAAATCGCAGATATGAACCCCACTCTCTACGACCTTCTGCGGACGCTGCAGATCTTCGATCCGAGCGGAGACGGCATCGGACGGGTCGGCTGGATGTTGGCTGGAGGCGCTGGCGTCACAGCTACGGCTCTGACGGGCGCCAAGTTCCTGGCCAAACCAGCGGTTAGCAGCGCGACCGGGACAGCGGGCTCCGCCTCGGCGCCGATCTTCGCGACGATAGAGAACGCCGCGGCCATTGCTTTGATGGTAGCGGCGTACGTGCTCATCCGGATCAACCCGTGGTTGCTGGTCGCCCTGCTCGCGCTGATTGTGCTGGCTCTCCTCACCCTCTTCGGGTGGGCTATCTACCAGCTATGGCGACTGGGCAAGGGAATCGGTAGGGTAATCCAACTGATCGAAACACGCCCAAAGGCGGGTCTGGCGATCGTGGCGGAGTTCCTACTATGGGGCTCGGGGTCGCTGGCGTGGCAGTACTGGGCGCGCGGCGCCTTCCGCGCGAGCATCTGGGTCCTATGGGTCGCGCTCACCGTTGCCGGAATCCCGGCGGTGGGAACTCTCCCGGCGGCCGCGCTTGCGCCCGTTCCGTTGCTCGAGTTCCTGGCGGCGGCGTTCGTGATCTCTGCCGAAACGATGACAGTAGTTGGAGGGCTCATCGTCGGCGCGCGATCGGCGGCATCCCTGATGAAGATACTCGACCAGCAAGAGCCAGCCCCAGCCGCAAGGCCCAGTGAGGCGTCAGCTCTAGCCTGAAACGTATGCGCCCCCAGCCTGCCACCGGCCCAGGAAGGCCACCATTCTTCCCCGGGATGGCTCCCGGGTTCCCCGCACCACGGAAATGCCCCGGGATTGCGCTGATATTGACCGGTCTCGGCGCGCTCGTCGGGTGGGGCGCCGCAGCCGGACGATGGAGCCTAGAGGCCGGCCATGAACTGAAACACGATGTCCGGGTGACCCGGAAGAGCTTCGTGTCCGAAATCGGGGTAGATCGTCAGAGACTTCGCTGACGCGACCTTGTTGTAGGCAGCGAACTGGGTTGACGGAGGACAGACCGTGTCCATCAGGCCGACCCCCATCAGCACCTCGGCCTGGATTCGAGGGGACAGGTACTGAACGTCGATGTAGCCGAGTTGCGTGAACAGCTCGTCCTCTCGCTCGTGGCGAGGGTCGAATCTGCGGAAGTATCCCTGCAGCTCGCTGTACGCATCCTTTGCCAGATCGATCTCCCATACGCGCTTGTAGTCGGTCAGGAAGGGGAACACGGGAGCTGCGCGCTTGATGCGGGGCTCCAATGCGGCACACGCCAGCGTCAGGCCGCCGCCCTGGCTGCCTCCTGTAGCCCCGACTCGGTCCGGGTCGACGTCAGGCATTCCCAAGACGATCCCCGCGAGCTGCGCCGTGTCAAGGAAGATCTGACGGAAGAGCATCCTCTCGGGGGCATCGGCCAGGCCACGGACGATGTGGCCCTGGAGGGTCCAGCCGACAACGCTCCCCGCGTCCTCTGATAGCCCTCCCTGGCCTCGGCAGTCCAGCGCCGCCACCGTGTACCCCTGGGCGGCGTAGCCGAGCTTATCTGACCAGTCGCCGGAGCTGCCGGAGTAGCCGTGGAACATGAGCACCGCGGGGTGCGGCTCGTCGGCCTCTTGCGGACGAATCAACTTGGCGTGGACCCGAGCACCACCCACGCCCGTGAAGAATAGGTCCAAGCACTCAGCGAAAGGCACCTGGAACTCGGCGGGGATCAGGTCGATCTCAGGATCAACCGCCCGCATCTCGGCGAGGCCAGCCTCCCAATAGCTGTCAAAGTCGGTCGGGCGGGGGTTCGTGCCTTCGTAGGTCTCGAGCTTCTCGAAGGGCATGTCGAACTGCAAGGGCATTAGGCAGCTCCTTCCCGTGGCTGCGGCGCAGGTCTATCCCGCAGTGGCCTCGACAGCGCTGCGAACATTGTCGACACTGATGTCAGTCGGGACAGTGCAATCTGCACCGAGGATCAGACCCTGTGTTCCGAACCCGGCGATGATCCCGTCCACATTGGCGCGGATGGCATCGGGCGAGCCATCGACGATCACGCCGCGGTCATCCATTCCGCCGACTACGGTACGGCCGAAGAGCTCCCTGCCCTGGCACAGACTAAGGTTGTGCTTGGTGGCGGCCCAGTTGACAGCGTCGCTCGGGTAGTCGGCGAAGAGCGGGAGCCGAACGTGGTCCCGGCAGATGTGCAGCACGTGGAACTCACCGTGGTCCTTGACGGCGTCCAGGACGGCAAGGTCGTGGGGCTTGATGTACTCGGAGAACTGCTCCTCCGTGAAGCGATCCCGTTCCCCGCCCTGGGCCGAGTAGTAGATACCGGCTGCCCCGGCTTCCACGCAGGCAACAGCGAACTCGCTCAGGCTCTCCGCGATCGCCGCTAAGCCGGCGCCTACTGCGTCGGGATCTTGGCGCAGGTGCTCGGTGACCTTGCCACCGCTGGCGTGGTTGCCTGAGGCGAAGGGCCCGAAGAGGGTCACGATCGCGAGGCACTCACCGTCGAGCGCGTCCACAATGGCACGCACCTCCTCCAGTTGCTCCTGGTAGAAGACCGCGCCGAGGGGCGCCGGGCGGAGGTTTCGCCAGTCGGCAGGGCAACTGATTGGTGCATTGGGCTCGTATGGATGCTCGTTCATCACTTTGAGGAAGTCGATGCCGGATGCCAAGTAGTAGTCGAGATGTGCCCGAACGGATGCCGGGCCGCGTGCTCTATCCTGCGGAAAATGATACCAGAAGCTGGCTGGCACCCGGTCCACGGGTGCACCCGCCAGCGCGGCGCGAACGCGTTCGACCCTATCCATAGCGATTCTTGTCTCCTGTCTCGTGGTTCAGGCGCGCTCTAGCTCGGGGTGCAGCGCGCTCAGTCGCGGGCGCAAACAACTGGAGCATTCTACCACCGCGCCCACCATCGGCAAGCGGTCAGAACAACCGAGCGCGCGCGTTGCTGCCACGTCCCCGTCGTGCTACAATCTCTCGGCCACCCGCTGTGGGACGCACGGCGAAGCCTGGTGGCGGTGAGGAAGCGATGACTCCACCGAACATCCTGATCTGTCTGACCGACCATCAGCGAGGAGACACGATCCTCCCGCACCATCCGGCTGTCACTCCCAACGTCGACAAGCTTGCGCGCGACGGTGTGATATTCAGCCAGACCTTCTGCCCGTCGCCACACTGCTGCCCTTCGCGAGCGACGTTCTTCACGGGCCTGTATCCCTCCCGCCACGGTGTGTGGAACAACGTCTGCAACCGCCAAGCACTCAGCCGTGGCCTGAACCCAGGGGTCCGGCTGTGGAGCGAGGACCTAGCGGGCGCCGGATACGACCTGCACTTCTGCGGAAAGTGGCACGTGAGTACCGAGGAGCTGCCCAGCGATCGGGGATGGACTGACCACGTTGTGAGTGCCGCAGCGGGCACGCACCACGGCAGAACCTGGGAACACTACCGGGACCTAGCTAAGAGCCCCGACCCGGAGAGTCGAGGAGAGGGTGAGATCCTGCGCCCCGGCTACGGCACGTACCGGCTCTACGGGACGGCCGGCGCTGTGGGCAAGTCCCACGATGAGGTCGTGGTCACAGAGGCCAGGGACGTGCTGGCGCACGTCGGCAGGAGCTCCACGCCTTGGGGGCTCTACGTCGGATTGATCGGGCCCCACGACCCGTACGTGGTGCCCCAGCGCTTCCTCGACCTGTACGATGTGGACA
>JAUVSX010000140.1 GCA_030596915.1 Chloroflexota bacterium
AAGCGGTGCCGGATCGCCAGGGCCATTTGAGACGAGCACCCCTTCCGGCTCGAAGCGCAGGACCATACCTATGTCGGCATCGTAGGGCACGATCGTGACGGTGGCGTTTCGGCGCTCCAGGTCTTGTGCAATCCCCCCTTTGGCGCCCGCATCGACTATGGCAACTCGAAACGGCCGCGCGTCGGAAGACTGTCCCCCGGTTGGCGTCCGGGCAAGCGGCTCGCGAGGGCTTACTTCGCCTGCCAGGTTTCTGCCCGACATTGGGGGCGTCTGACGCACACGGGCCACGAGGCTCTCAGGATCCAGATCGACCGTCGAGATAGCGCCGCGCATCGCACCTTGCGAACGTATGTGCCGCGTCAGCGCGCGCGTGTCGATCCCGTCCATGGCGACGACGCTTGCCTCGGTGAGGTACTCGGTGAAGGATAGCGTTGCTCTCTGATTGAACGGCTCCCGGACCGCTCGGCCGACGACGAAGCCCGCCACCTGGATCCCGCCGGATTCGACATCCTCGGGGTTGACACCATAGATACCGACTTCCGGATACGTCATCACGACGATCTGCCCGCGGTACGACGGATCAGTCAGGACCTCCTGATACCCGGTCATACCCGTGTTGAACACGAACTCGCCAAACGCCTCGCCCCGACACCCGACGCATCTACCCCAGTGGCGCGTCCCATCTTCCAGAACGAGCAATGCAAGATGGGCTCCATCGCCGGCCGTTTCGCCGCTCCGCTGATACAGGACCACACTACCTCCCTATCGCCTGCCGGCCCACACCCCCGCCCGTCCGCCGCCCCAAGCCCGCTTGAAAGCGAGCCCTATGTGTCTCTCGGAAGCACCTCGTTCACGTGCCCGATGACTGTCTCCACATCCTCCTCGCTGATCACAAGCGGCGGGAGGAAGCGTATCACTGTGGCGCCCGCTCCAAGCGCCAGCACGCCGCGGTCTGCAAGCGCGGCGAGGTAGCGAGCGGAGTTGCTCTTCAGTTGCATACCCAACATCAGGCCAAGGCCCCGCACTTCCCGGACCTCAGGAGACCGGATAGCTCGGAGACCGGCGAGGAAGCGCTCGCCCACCGCGGCCGCCCTTTCCGCAAGCCGCTCCTCTTCGATGGTGCGGATGGTGGCCAGCGCGGCAGCGCAGACGAGAGGGTTGCCACCGAACGTGCTCCCGTGAACCTTCTTCGGCAACTCGCCCACGCGCGGGCCCATGATCACTGCCCCCATGGGCAGACCCCCGGCCATGGCCTTCGCCACGCACAGGAGGTCAGGGCGCAGGTCGTGGTGCTCCAGCGCGAACATCTTGCCTGTACGGCCGAAGCCGGTCTGGACCTCGTCGACAATGAACAACACCCCGCGTTGGCAGCAAAGCTCTTGCACGGCGCGCAAGTACTCCCCGTCGCCGGGAATGACGCCACCTTCTCCCTGGACAACTTCCAGGATCACCGCCGCCGTCTCGTCGTCCAACGCCTGGTCCACCCGGTCGGCCCGGTTGTAGGGGATGAACTCGACACCGGGGACAAGTGGCTCGAAGGGCCGCCGGTACTCCTTTCGCCAGGTAACCGAGAGCGCGCCGAATGTTCGCCCGTGAAAGCCGCGCATCGCGGAGACGATCTTGGGACGCCCCGTACTGAGACGCGCGAACTTGAGCGCCGCCTCGACGGCTTCAGCACCCGAGTTGCACAGGAACGCTCGCTGCAGGCCCGCCGGCGCAATACGCGCTAGCTCCGCCAGCAGTCTCGCTCGCTGGTCGTTGTAGAAGCTGTTGGGGCTGATGATGAGGCGCTCGACCTGGTCCTTCACGGCCTGGACAACGGCAGGATGAGCGTGGCCCAAATTCGCAACACCGTGTGCCGCGGAACAATCTATGTACTCACGGCCTTCGCTGTCCCATACCCGGGCTCCCTCACCGCGTACGAGCACCAGCGGCTGTTGCGGATAGAGCCCGCTCCCATGCCGGTTCTCGAGGTCAATGATCTCCTCAGTGTGCATCCGTCGTCCCATCCCTCCGATCTCTCGCGCCGGCGGTCCAGCGCGGAAAGCTCCCCATGATGTCGTGTTGCACGCCTAGTCTATGACCGTGCCCTGCCCGTCCAGCGCCCGCTGCAACGGCTGGCCAATACGCCCGTCGGCGATGACTACCCGACCCACTCCCTTCTCCAGCGCCTCGATCGAACCCAGGAGCTTCTTCTTCATCCGCCCTTGGGCGTACCGATCCATGTACTCCCGCGCTTGACCCGCGGGGATGTGCTCGATCAACGAGCTCTCGTCCGGGAAATCGCTCAGAAGCCCGGGTACATTCGACAGGATCACAAGCGTGTCTGCGGACATCGCCGCCGCAATCGCCGCCGCCACCCGATCGCCGTCGACATTGAGCGCCTCACTGGCGGTGCTGATGGCCCGCGGGGCCACCACGGGGACGTAGCCCTGTGCGAGAAGCGTGCCGAGCAACGCGACGTTCACGCGCCGAATGATGCCGCTGTAGTCGCCGCGCAACACCTTGCGTTTGCCGTTCTCGACGATGCGGAGCACACCCTTGCGCTCCGCTTCGAGCAGCCGCCCATCAAGCCCCGAGAGACCGAGGGCGTTCACCTTCAGTTGTTGCAGACGCTCAACAAGCAGCGTGTTGATACGACCCGCGGTTACCATCGCAAAGATCTCCAGCGTCTGCCGGTCGGTGTAGCGACTAACGTGCCCAGAGACTGAGGTCACAAACCGGGGAGGATGCCCCAGCTTCTCCGAGATGAGATTGGTCTCGTGCGACCCGCCGTGGACCAGTACGATCTGGGTCCCCTGCCCGGTCACCGCCGCGATGTCGGCGCACACGGCCTCCATGTCCAGTCCAACACTGCCGCCTGCTTTTGTCACGATCATGCGCTATTCCTTTGGACTAGATCGGGTGGAGACCGGGGAATTCCAGCCCCAGCGTCTCCGGCCACCCGTACATTACGTTCATCGTCTGCACCGCGTTCCCGGCGGCCCCCTTCATCAGGTTGTCGATCGCTGCAATGACGACCAGACGTTGGCGGCCCCCACCCGTGGCAGGTTGCGTATCAACGACGAACCCAATGTCACAGTAGTTGGCCCCGGAGATGATTTTCGGCTCTGGATAGCGATGGATGCCACGCCTGCCCCGCACCAGGCGGATGAACGGCTCATCGCCGTAGTCCTCGCGGTACATGCGCCAGACGTCGCGCTCGGCCACCTCGTCGCGAAGAAAGCAGTGACACGTTGCGAGAGCGCCACGGACCATGCCCACCGACGTGATGGAGAAATGCAAACCGGCTTCGTCGGGGCCAATCCCCAACTCCTGGATCAGTTCGGCGATGTGCCGGTGGCCGACTGGAGAGTAACTCCGCACCACGCCCGCCCGCTCCGGATGGTGCGACGCCGGGCTGGCCTTGTTCCCCCCCTCCGACGAGCCGACCTTGACCTCGACCACCGTCTCCTCCACCAGCCCGCGCCGGTAGAGCGGCCAGAGCGCCAACACAGTGACGGTTGCGTTGCAGCCCGTGCCGCTTGCATAGCGGGCTCCCTGGAGAGCCTGCCTGTGTACTTCTGGCAACCCGTAGACGAACCGCTCCAGCCAGTGCGGCGCAGGGTGCTCTCGCCCATACCAGCGTACGTAGTCGGCCGGGTCTCGGAGGCGAAAGTCACCCGACAGATCCACGATCCGCTCGGCCAGCGTCGCAAGATCCTCTATACGATCCATCGCCTGGTTGTGCGGCAAACCGAGAAACAGCAGGTCACACGCCCCTAGTTCCGCCAGGCGATTGAATTGCAGTCCCGTCTGGCCACGGAGATTGGGGTGAACGAAGTAGGCGTACTGACCGGCGTAGGTCTCGGACGTGATTTGCGCGACCTCGACCTCGGGATGAGCTAGGAGCAAGCGAAGCAACTCTCCGCCAGCGTAGCCAGAAGCACCAACTATCGAAGCTCTGATCATAGCGTCTCCTCACAGACACGCATCACGTAGTCCACTATTCGTCCGGCGATGTCGACCTGGGTGACTTGCATCGCCCCGTGGAACTCGGGCGTGTGGTTAACCTCGTTCACCAGCAGGGATCCGTCAGTATCCTCCAAGATGTCTACGGCAACGAGCCCTCCGCCGACCGCCGCCGCTGCGGCCCGCGACAGGCGATCGATTTCCGGGCTGACCGGCAGGTTGATCGCGTTGCCTCCACGAGCGGTGTTGGTGATCCAGTGCGACGAGCTGCGGTAGATCGCGTACACGGTCTCTTCACCTGCCACAAGAGTGCGGATATCACGTCCCGGCTTCTGAATGTACTCCTGGACATAGTACGGAGCCGGAAAGTACCGGTGCAGTGCCCGTTTATGTTCGGTGACCGCCTCCGCTGCCTCACGATCGTTCAGCTTGGCCATCAGCCGTCCCCAGGATCCCACCGGCGATTTGAGGACCACGGGGTAGCCCATCTTGGCGATGGCATCGAGCGTCGACCGCTGCGAAAAGGCCATCGAGGCATGTGGCGTCGGAACCCCGTGCTCCAGAAGGGCGAGCGTCGTCAGTACTTTGTCGCCACACGTCGCGACCACGGGGTAGGCGTTGACCGTCCGCACGCCCCGCTCCTGGAGCATCGCGGCGACGGAGATCGCTCGCGAATGGCTCACGCAGCGGAACAACACGACGTCGTAGGCGTCCAGCCCCGCCGCGCTCCCGTCGAAGCACAGCCCGCGCACGTCGATCTTGTCGAACCGTACGCCGCGTTGCCGCAGGGCCCGGAAAATCTCCTTCTCCTCCAGGCGTACCTGCGAACAAAGGACCCCAACCCTCATCGCCCCGGCTTCATATCAGCGACCTCCATCACGTAGTCTACGATCCTGCCGGGGATATCCACCCCCGAGGGAGCGACGCTGTTTCGGAATTCTGGCGTGTGGTTCACCTCGCTCACCAGCAACCGCCCGTCCGGGGCTTCGAAGATGTCGACGGCCACCACGCCTCCCCCCACGGCCGAAGCCGATGTGCGAGACATCTGATCAAGTTCATCCGTGATTTCGCAGGCCTGGGCACTGCCGCCTCGGGCCGTATTCGTGATCCAGTGCGGCGAATAGCGGTAGATGGCGGCGATGGTCTCGCCACCTACCACGAATGTGCGGATGTCGCGTCCCGGCTTGTCGACGAACTCCTGAATGTAGAAGATGGAATGCCGGTAGCCCCCCAGAGTCGTCTTGTGTTCTAGCAGGGCTTCGGCAGCATACCGGTCGGTCACCTTCGCGAGAAGACGTCCCCACGAACCTTGAAGGGGCTTCAGCACCACTGGATAGCCCATCTCCTCGATGGCCGCCAGGGCTGCTTCGCGAGTGAACGTGACCATGGTACGGGGGATTGGCACGCCAGCCTTCTGCAGCACAGCACTTGTAATGAGCTTGTCCCCACAAGTCGCGATTGTGTGATGCGGGCTGACCGCAGGGATCCCTATGCTCTCCAGCCAACGGCTGACGTAGTAAGCCTGCGAGTGGCTCAGGAAGCGCACCAGCGCCGCGTCGTACCTGCCCAGACCTGTGCCTCCCAGTTCGAAGGTCACATCGTCCGGGTCAATGCGGTCGTAGTCCACCTTCCGTGCATCCAGGGCGGAGAAGAGCATCTTCTCCTCAACGCGCACCCGGGAGCACAACATCGCGATCTTCATCGGGCTACTCTCCCCAGTCTTCCTCCACCTCGGGAGCCAGCTCGCAGGTGACCGGATCGAGGCTCACCACCTCTAGCTCCACGCCGCAGTCGGGGCAGACGATGATCTCGCCTTCCTCGACGTCAGCAGCCAGTACCAGTTCTGCAGCGCACTCAACGCACTCAGTCATTCCTAGACCTCCATAGTCAGATGTCGCCATGTTGGGACCACCGCATCCGATTCAGTGGTCAGCAAGCAATACCCTCGCGCGCGCAATCTGGGAGCGGACGGCCACGCGGGCCGTGCCTCCCTCAGCGGCGCGCGCTGCCACCGAGCGATCAAAATCAAACACCTGGTAGACGTCCACACCGAAATCTGGGTGGATTGCCTGGTATTCAGCTATGGCCAGCTCCCGGAGCGGCACATCCAACTCTTCGGCGCGCCGAACGGCCCGGCCAACCAGATGGTGGCTCTCGCGGAAAGGCACGCCGCGGCGCACCAGGTAGTCGGCCAGGTCAGTTGCGAGCATGCCGTCATCCAAAGCGTTCCTCATCCGAGCGCCGTTCACATGTAGCGTGCGAATCACGCCGCCCGCAATGGGCAAGCCCATGCTCAGTGTATCTATGGCGTCGAATAGACCCTCCTTATCCTCCTGCAGGTCCTTGTTGTATGCGGCAGGGAGTCCCTTGAGAGTCGTGAGCAGCCCAATCAGATGTCCCACCATTCGACCGGTCTTGCCGCGCAAGAGCTCAAGGGAGTCGGGGTTCCGCTTCTGCGGCATGAGGCTCGAACCCGTCGAGTAGGCCTCGTCAATCTGAACGAACCCGAATTCTTGGCTTGACCACAGGATCAGGTCCTCTGCCAGAGCACTTAGGTGGACCTGCACGAGCGCAGCCCAGGCAAGAAACTCGACCACGAAGTCGCGGTCGCAGACGGCATCGACGCTGTTCTGCGACACTGCCGCGAACCCGAGGTCTGCCGCCAGAGCCTGCCGGTCGATATTGAACGGGTTGCCAGCCAGAGCCCCTGAGCCCAGTGGCAGCGTGGCGGTGCGTCGTCTGACCTCATCCAGCCGCTCGACGTCACGATGGAATCGCCAGAAGAATGACATCAGCCAATGACTGAACAGGATCGGTTGCGCCTGCTGCATATGGGTATGCCCAGGCATGACGATCTCCAGGAGCGCCTCAGACCTCACGACGATGACTTCCAGCAGACCGTGAAGAGCATCTCGCAAAGTCCCAGCTTCGGCGAGCAGGTGCAGACGCAAGTCCGTTGCCACCTGGTCGTTGCGTGAGCGTCCCGTGTGCAGTTTGCCCGCCACTGGACCGATGATCTCTCCCAGGCGCCTCTCGACGGCCGTGTGGATATCCTCGTCCCCGGCCTGCACCTCGAAAGCTCCTGTTTCGAACTCGGCCTGCACTTGTGCCAGGCCGGCCGCCAGCAGGTCTCGCTCTTCGCTGTCAATCAGACCAGCCCGCGACAGGGCGCTCGCGTAGGCGACGCTCCCCTTGATGTCGGCCTGGTATAGGCGCCAGTCGAAGCCGATCGAGTCGCCGAAGCGCCTCATCGCCTCATCCGTCGAAACCTCGAACCTGCCTCCCCAGAGTCCCATTGTCCCGGGTTCCGATCCCTATCCCGCCGCCAGCATCGGGGCCTAGTCCCTCTTGAACTTGCTGAAATCGGGTGCTGTCAGATCGGCATCGGACCCATTTGCGATGTCGATCAGCGCCCTGACCTTAAGGGGTAGCCCGAAAAGGTTGATGAATCCGGCAGCGTCTGTCTGGTCGTACACGTCATCGT
>JAUVSX010000304.1 GCA_030596915.1 Chloroflexota bacterium
CCCGTGGCGGCCGGCGGTCTTCGAGAAGAGGCTGGCGCGGGTCCTATGTCGGTAGCCGCCACGGTTGGGAATAGGATCCACTACCAAGGGCGGTTGGAGGGGGCCGCAGGCCCTGTGGAGATGACCTTTCGGCTGTGGTCAGACGCCACGAGCACGGCCACCGGCGACCTGGTGTGGGAGGAGACACAAACAGTCTCGACTACGAATGGCCTCTTCAGCGTCCAACTGGGCGCCGTCACCGCCCTCGACGCTTCCGACGTCAACGGGCAGGCGCTCTGGCTCGGAGTCGAAGTCGAGGGGGATGGCGAGATGATGCCACGTCAGGAGATCCTGCCGGCGCCCTACGCGTTGAGCCTGCGGCCAGGTGCCGAGATCGCGGGCAGCTCCGTCATCAACGTGTTGAGGGTGCTGAAAGGGGCACCTCTCTCCCCCACCGTCAGCGGGGCGATACACGGGCACGCTGCTGCCAGCAGTGGCGTCGTAGGCAGCAGCGGAAGCCATATCGGCGTACAAGGTCGCAGCGAATCCAACTATGGCGTCTATGCCATAAGCGCATCAGGCGTCGCGCTTCGGGCCGACGGCACAGGCATCATTCAGAGCGTTGCAGACACGACGGTCTGGTTCCCAGGCACAGCCGCGGTGACGCGGATCGGCACCAGTGGACTGACCATCTACTACCATGGCGACGGTATCGCGCGGCTCCGCGCCAGCAGCGCTGGTGAAAAACAGATCGTCCTGCCCATCGTGGTGCCGGCCGTGCTCTACGGGCAGCCTGTGCGCGTCGAGGAGCTTACCTTCAGGTGGCGCTGCAGATCGGATACCGTCCCCGGTGAGACGATCCAGCACGTGAGGCTGTATCGCAGCGACGGACTCGCTAACTCTCGCGCTATCGTGGACAGTGGGACAGAGCGGTCGTGCGATGGAACCGCTTGGCAGACTGAGACCTTCTCCTTGGGTTCTGGTGACAATACCCTCAGCGCTGACGACGGGCTACTGACGTTCGAGCTGACCGTCGACATGCTAACCGGCTCCGACCACGAGATTTGGTTCAGCGGCGTGAGGCTGCGGTTGGGGCACGATGCGTCGTAAGACTCACCGCCACGGGAGCGTATCTGCCGCGTTGCTAGCCGCGACCTTGTTCCTGCTGCTTGTGCTGCTCAGGCCGGCCAGCGCGATGGAGTCGGACGACTACGCCATCCCCTGGAGCGTGTGGGGGAGCGGAGGTGGTCAGACAGGCTCCGCAGGCTTCAGTCTCAACGCGACCGTAGGCCAGGCGAGCATCGGCTTCAAGTCGAGCGCAGGGTACAGGGTCTGCTCAGGCTTTTGGTGCGAGCTAGGACATCACGTCTACCTGCCCGTGGTCGTACGTGGCGCGCCGTAGACATGCCGGCTGGGGCGGCGTAGTCCTGGCGCACGGCGCCTTGCCGTAAGCTCGACGGCGTCGAGGTGGTGGCGACTCACGACAGGAACTGGACGCCCTTCTCACGATGCCTTGCTGCTCCTGTGCGAGCGGCTTGAGCAGGAAGGGTTGTGTATCACCTTCGCGTGTGATGCGATGGGGGTCGATGTCTAGATCGAACCACCCCCCGCTACTCTTTGCAGTCTGCCTGGCCCTGCTCATGTCAGGCTGTGCGTCGGCCGGTCCCGCCGCGATCGAGCGGCGGATCGCGCGGGTGGAGCGCGGGCTCCTTGCCGATCAAGGGGACCCACTCTGGAAGAGAGTGCCGCTGTCCGACCGCATGGCACACTACAATGTGCCTGGGGTGAGCATCGCCGTCGTGGACGACTTTGAGATCGAGTGGGCCAAGGGCTACGGACTGTTGGAGGCCGGGAGAGACGAGCCGGTCACGCCCGACACGCTCTTCCAGGCCGCTTCAGTCGGCAAGCCCGTCGTCGCCGCGGCAGCCCTACGCCTTGTCGAGGAGGGCCTACTCGAGCTGGACCAGAACGTCAACGACGGTTTGGTGTCGTGGCAGGTGCCAGAGAACGAGTTCACCGTTCAGGAGGAGGTCACACTGCGCAGGTTGCTGAGCCACAGCGCAGGTACCACCGTCGGCGGGTTCAGGGGCTACGCGCAGGGCGAGGCCCTTCCCACGCTGCAACAGATCCTCGATGGCGAGTATCCGGCCAACTCCGAGCCAATCCGCGTCGTAGCTGTGCCTGGCGCCCAGTACGCTTACTCAGGCGGCGGTTACGTGATCGTGCAGCAACTGATCATGGATGTCACGGGAACACCCCTTCCGGGCGTCATTGCGGAGACGGTGCTCGAGCCGGTCGGGATGGCACAAAGCACGTTCGAGGCGCCGCTCCCGAACGATCTGGCGAGCGAGGCAGCACGGGGCCATTGGCCCGACGGCCAGCCGATAGCCGGCGGATGGCATAGGTACCCCGAGATGGGATCGGGGGCCAGCCTTTGGTCGACTCCCTCCGACCTGGCCTGCTTCGGCATCGAGATTATGCGTGCGTACAGGGGCGAGTCGGATCGACTTCTCTCACAGGACACCGCTCGTGCGATGCTCTCGCGGCAGACGCCCGACGGGATCGCAGGATACGGCCTTGGGTTCGGACTGGCCGAAGAGGGCACACCTAGATTCCACTTCATCCACGACGGTGGGAACGAGGGCTACCGCTGCGTCTTCGTGGTGTACCCGGAGTTGGGGCGCGGCGCGGTCATCATGACGAACGGCCACCTTGGGGATGGCCTGCGGCGCGAGATTCTGAACAGCATCTCAGTCGAGTACAGCCTGGTGTCGGACCTTACACTCGTCTACACATTGGTCGTGCTGGGCTTGGTCGTGGTTGGGGTGGGTGCGCTGGTCTGGTGGCGGAGGAGGGGCAGCGCCTGAGCGAAGGGGTTCGCCTGTGCCACGAGGAGGATTGGTGACCTGCGCAGGAAGGAACGAATGCCTCTGTCGCGAGCTTTGCCCCGCCTCAACTGCAGGTCTTGTGTTCGCAGTGACCGCTTTGGTAGTGTGCCGCAACGGGATCCGCGGCTTGGGCCTCTATTGCGAAGCCCTTCGGTTGGCTGCGTCCGTGTAGCCGCGGTTTCGCGAGCCCGTCTTCCTGGTCCTTATCTCGACGCAACGACGCGGCGATGCAACGGACGCGGTATGGAAACCGCGGCTACAGGAGCGGCAGGTTGGCTAGAGCGCCATCGTCGGAAGCTGCCGCCCTGGCACGCGAGCAACGGGTGAAGCAGCCTCAACTGATCCGGAGGCGCGCTTCGGCGCAAGGTGGAGGCAGAATGATCCCTATGCACACCGCGATCTACAAGACTGTCTCCGGCGTCGACATCCAGGCAGACGTATACCGAACAGCCGACGATACCATCCGCCCGGCCATCCTATGGCTTCACGGCGGGGCGCTGATCTTCGGAGACCGAGGAGCCATAGCTCCTGACCAGCTTGAGACGTACGTTGGGGCGGGGTACGTGGTTATCTCGGTCGACTACCGCTTGGCGCCAGAGACCAAGCTCGAGGCGATCATCGACGACCTCCGCGAGGCCTACGCGTGGGTGCGGCTGAGTGGACCAGACCGGTTTCGAATCGACCCCGAACGGGTCGCCGTCATCGGCCACTCCGCCGGTGGATACCTGACCCTGATGGCCGGGTACTGCGTCCGCCCTCGCCCCCGCGCGCTCGTGTCGTTCTACGGCTACGGCGACATCGCCGGACCCTGGTACAGTCGCCCTGATCCTCACTACTGTCGTGAAGCCGCCGTACCCAGTGAGGAGGTCTACGGGGCCATCGCGAGTCGTGCGCTGGCGAGTGTTTCATTCGAGGACCCTCGCGCGGAGGCGCGCTGGCGATTCTACCTGTACTGCCGCCAGCAGGGATTGTGGCCTCTAGAGGTGACCGGGCACGATCCCGATGAGGAGAGGGATTGGTACGGCCCTTTCTGCCCGGTCCGCAACGTGACGGAGGCGTACCCTCCCACCCTGCTGATCCACGGCGATCAGGACACCGACGGGCCGTTCGAGCAATCCGTGTTGAGGGCGGAGGAATTGGCGCGCCGTGGTGTCGACCACAAGTTCGTGCCGCTGCCGGGGCGGGGGCACGGCTTCGACGGTGAGGGGTTGGCAGATACGATCGTCAGCGGCGTGTTTCAAGAGGTGCTCGTCTTCCTCCACAAACACGTCAAGGGGCACGCTGCGTGACGCGGGTATCGTCACGCTCCGGTCGGGCCAGCGAGAGGATCGCCTCCACGACCAGTTCCACATCAACTGGCGAGCAGGTGTGAGCGCTTTGATAGCTCCTGATAGCCTGACTGTGCTATACTGACGCTGTACTGCGACCGACAGCCGGTTCGCCGGCGGCGCGAAAGGCCCGTGCGCAGGAGTCGCGCGCGCAGGCGACGATGCGCCAGTCGCGCAGCGAAGGAGGCCAGAGTGAGCTACGATGTGGCGATCCGTTCCTCAAAGGATGACCCCAGGCGCTTGGAAGAGCTGTACCGAAGCGCCCAGGCAGACGGCGCCGATGCTGAGTTCGCGAAGGCCATCACGGCCTGCTGGCAGGAGGCGCCTGAGAACCACCTCTACGCGGCGTGGTACTTCCGCCTGCAACCGATCCAGGAGCGGCAGACGGAGCAGCGCGCAGTCGACTGGAAGGCCGCGATTCCGATCGCCCTCGTAGCAGGTGTGATCTGCGCCATCCTCTCCCTGCCGGCCCTCGACTACGCCGACGGGGTGCCCTACGTGGCCCTAACCGGGTCCCGCGTGGGCGGCGCTGCCATCATTGCCTTCCTGGCGATAGCCGGCCACGACCGTCGCGCGGTCGGGAGCACGCTGGCAGCCTTGCTGGTCACC
>JAUVSX010000344.1 GCA_030596915.1 Chloroflexota bacterium
ACCAACTACCTCCACGCCACCTACCTCCGCGATGACAGCGAGTACACTCAGACCGTTGGCTCTGGCTGGATGAGCGGACTTGAGATCACTATCCAGGGGGGCGACGGAGCCGACAACCAGGCGTATCCCAGCGACATAGAGCCGATGGGAGACGCGGAGGGCATCTTCAAGTACCCCGATGATGATTGGGGTGCCATCGCCTATGCGAATGACACCTACCGGGTGGTCTACTTCGCTTTCGGCTTCGAGGCCATCGACAACGGCGAGGACCGGATCGACGTCATGCGGCGCGTGCTCGACTACTTGGCGCCGTGTCCGCTGGTATCATCGGACCACGTCATCAGCGGTACGCTCACCGACGCCACGAGTGGACAACCTATCAGCGGGACCGTCCGGTTTGGCGAGGACGTGACAGTTCACACGCTAAGCGGCCACTATAGCGTCACTTTGGACACCGGCACATACGACGTCGTGGCACAAGCCCCATACCATTACCCACTCACGCGCACGATCGTCGTCGACAGGGATCAGCGCCATGACTTCGCGCTGGCGCCGACCCCGTGCCTGCTCGTCGTCGACGACGACCATGACAGCGAAGGCAACGCTTACGAGGATCAGGCATACTACACGGCTACGCTAGACGAACTTGGAGTGGACTCCGAGGTGTGGGCTGTGGCAGACGACACCGATGGACCACCGCTGGCTTCCCTGCGCGCCTACCGGGGCATCATCTGGCTCACCGGGAGGGACTGGGACGACACTCTGACGACCGCCGACCAGGCTGCCCTTGCCGTTTACTTGGACGGCGGGGGGAAGCTCTTCATCAGCGGCCAGGATATCGGTTGGGACTTGGCTCGTGAGAGCCCACCACCGTTCTATACCAACTACCTCCACGCCACCTACCTCCGCGATGACAGCGAGTACACTCAGACCGTTGGCTCTGGCTGGATGAGCGGACTTGAGATCACTATCCAGGGGGGCGACGGCGCCGACAACCAGGAGTGGCCCAGCGACATCGACACGATGGGAGACGCGGAGGGCATCTTCAAGTACCCCGATGGTGATTGGGGCGCCGTAGCGTACGCGGACGACACCTACCGGGTCGTCTACTTCGCTTTCGGCTTCGAGGCCATCGACAACGGCGAGGGACGGCGGGCTGTCATGCGGCGCGTGCTCGACTACTTGGGACCGTGCGGGCCTGTGCCCACGGAATGGGCCGTGTATGTGCCGCTGCTGCTTGCGGATTAAGGATGCTCGTGGATACAGATCCAAGCACCGTCCGGAACAGCCCAATCGATGGCGAGCGAGGCGCCGATAGCCCGAACGCCCCGCAGCCCGCCGCGCACCCGCACGGGCCGTCGAAACCGCCTCCGGCGCCGCGCCGGGCATCTGCATTCAGCGCTCTGCGATCCCGCAACCACCAGCTCTGGTTCGCCGGGCAATCCATCTCGCTTGCAGCCATGTGGATGCAGTCTGTCGCACTGGGTTGGGTCGTCTACGAGCTTACGAGCTCCCAGTTCGCCCTGGGGGCAATCACCTTCGCCAGGATGATTCCTACCGTGTTCCTGATGCTTCCTGCGGGTGTCATCGCAGACCGAATGTCCCGGCGCGGCCTTCTGATGGCGACCAAGGTGGCAATGATGGCCTGTGCAGGCGTGCTGGCAGTGTTGGCCGCCACGGGCGCGCTCCAGACCTGGCACATCGCGGTTGTGTCGCTCGCACTGGGCATCGCGATGTCGTTCGATGCACCGACCCGCCAGGCCTTGATCGTCGAGATGGTCGACGACCGACGCGACCTACCCAGCGCCATCGCGCTCAACTCAATGGTGTTCAACCTTGCCCGGGTCGTGGGGCCGGCCATCGGTGGGATTGTGCTGGCGACGCTGGGCGCCGCGTGGTGTTTCGGTCTGAACGCGGCGGGATACGTGGCGGTCATCGTTGCCCTGCTGCTAATGCGCCTGCCAAAGTCCCCGGTTGCGACCAGGCACGAGCCACTGCGGGAACAGTTGGCAACAGGTCTGCGGTACGTCGCACAAAGCACTCCAATCCGCACCATCGTCATACTGGTTGGCGTCACATCGCTCCTCGGCCTCGCGTATATCACGCTTCTCCCCGTTTTCGCGGCGGACGTACTCCGCACCGGCAAGACGGGCCTTGGGGCGCTGAACACCGCTGTCGGTGCTGGCGCCGTAGCTGGTTCGCTCGTCGTAGCTGCGACGGGTAGCTCCCGCCGGAAGGGCCTGATCTTGAGCGCAGGGAGTCTGCTTTTCCCCTCGGCGATACTGGTGTTCGCTCTTTCCCGCTCGCTGACCCTGTCCATCGCAAGCCTGGCCGTTGTCGGCTTCGGTTTCATCACGCAGAACAGCACCTGCAACACGCTCGTGCAGTCGCTCGTACCGGACGGACTGCGCGGGAGGGTCATGGCGGTGTTTATGCTGATGATATACGGGGCCGTTCCGTTCGGGTCTCTACTGGCCGGCGGCTTGGGCGAGCTCTTGGGGCCCAGGGGGGCGCTTCTGGCCACGGCGGGGCCGTGCCTCGCGTTTGCCTTCGGCGTCATCATCTTCGTGCCCGACCTGCGCCGGCTTGACCTCTAGGTCACTCCAGGCGCTGCTGCGGGCGAGGGCCGTGGCGGGGGCGAGCTCTGACGGCTGCCAACCGGCGTGTGCGGGCTAGCCAGTTGCCGCAGGGGCCTCGCCCGCTCCGTGCACCGGCAGGCGGATCTGCCGCGCGAGGGACAGCGCAAGCAGCGCAATGACCACTCCCCCGAGGAGTGCGCATTGTGTTCCAAGCATCTCCCAGAGCACGCCGCCTCAGTTGGGCATCCGCCAGTTACGCACGCTCCCACGCCCACCGGTCCCGTGTCCCGCCCAAACGTCTGCTCCAGATAACGCTCGGTCGACTCGTGACGCAGCGACTCATGGCGCCGATTATGACACACTGCCACTTGTGGGCACGAGACAGGATTTCAATCTCTTGCTCAGGAAGATGCTCATTCCGGATTCCGCTTCCCCGCGGCCGGCTGGCCACGTTTCTCCTTGCGGAAGACCTCTGACCAGTCCACCTTGGCGGTGACCTGCATCAGGATGGCCAGGGTGATGATGGCACCGATGGTGATCACCAGCCCGGTGTAGCCCTCGAAGAAGAACGCTGCCGAGAACAGAACCAGATAGAGAAACTGCGAGACGCCAGCCTCGCGCAGCGCAAAGCGCTTTCCCGCCACCCGCCAGAGGTAGCTGATCACCAGGGCGAGCGAGACGACGGCCGCAATCACGAACGCTAGCTCCAGGGGAATGAGATCCACGACGTAGGCGAACAGCAGATGGAACGCGAAGAAGCTTGCACCCAGGAAGAAGTAGTGCATAGGGTGCAGGTTGGTGCCGCTGAGCACTCCCAGCACCACGAGCACAGTGAAGAAGAAGAGGAGCGACACCGGGGCGAAGTAGCTCATACGAGTGGCCAGGTGTCCAGGATTGAGCTTCTGCGGCATCTGCACCCCCACGTCGAAGTCGGATACGAGGCTGGTGAAGCTCCACAGTAGCCGCCAACCTTGGCTGGTCGGGATCTTCTCCGAGGCGGAGACGGACCGCGCCGGGAAATCAATGTCCCTGAAGTTCGTGTTCACGGTCAGCTCGAAGTCGCTGACAGTGGTCACCCCTTCGCCGAAGCTGTAGCGCCAGGTGTCCAGACCGCGAGATTCGTAGGCCAGGCGGATCTCAGCCTCCTCACCAGGCTCCAACACCGCCCTGGCCGATAGCCCGTTGTCCAGGTCACCCTTGGGCGTCGCCTGGACGTCCTTGAACCGAAAGACGAAGTCGTCATACACGGCGCCCGACGAGGGGAACTCGATCGTCACCGTGGCGGTCGCGACCTCGCTCGATGGGTTGCGGATCACGTAGGTCCCGTCGAACGCCACGTCGTAGGTAGCGTACCACAGGAGGCCCTTGCGGCGATGGTCCAGGGAGAGATCGACGTTGATGTCGCTGGACAGCAGGGCCAGGGCCGACCTGTGCCCGTTCGAGTTGGTGAGCTGTATCCTCGGGGCGCTCTGAACGTGGGGCGCCCCCCAGAGCTCCTCGACCGGCCTGCCGAGCGCGACGTACCCCGACTGGGTGCGCGCTACGATGCTCGCCCCCAGGATCATCCACGCCACCGTGACGCACACAAAGATGACAACAATCGCGGCCAGACGCCATACAGTCATATGCACCTCCAAGGTCCCGTTCGGCTGGGGAAACGCGCCAGACTGACGCTGCTCTTACGATTGCCACGATTGTACCATGCAAGGGCACAGCAGCTTGACGCCCCGGCTACGACAGGGATACGGGTTGCCAACTCATACCA
>JAUVSX010000372.1 GCA_030596915.1 Chloroflexota bacterium
CGGCCAAAGACGCCCTCGGAGTTGGCAACGAGCGCGTGCAGATGGACGAGACTGAGAGGCTCTACAGTCTGGGCCTGGGCCGATTGACCGTGCCCAGCGCCCTGGCCTCAGGAGTCGTGTCCGCTCGGCGGATTGAGGGCCGCGACCTTGATATCATCACAAGTTGGAACGTCGCCTACGGCGTCGAGGCCATCGGCGACGTGGAGAGTCACGAGCTGTGGCAGAGATGCCGGGCGGCTGCCGAGCGAACACTGAAGGGCCGGCGAACGTGGATCCTTGAGCGCGACGGGCGGCCGGTTGCGAGCAGTTCGTTCAATACGGCGATCGATGAGGCTGTCCAGGTCGGAGGGGTGTGGACGCCGCCGGAACTACGCTGCCGCGGCTACGGGCGGGCCGTCGTCGCTGCTTCGCTGCTTGACGCCCGAGCCGAGGGCGTCGAGAGAGCGATTCTCTTCACGGGGAAGGGCAATCTGCCAGCGCAGAGGGCATACGAAGCGCTGGGCTTCAGGCACATCGGAGCCTACCGGCTTGTGCTGCTGCACACTCCGGTCGAAATCGACTGAGCCGCGCGATTCATGCGCGGGTGGCTAGCACACCTCAGAACGGACGTCCCCGCTCGATCCTGAGCACGTACGCGTCTTCGCAGGGCCTCTCGACCGGCATCTCCACGGTGAACCCATCTGGGGTCAAAGACCATTCCAACTCACCGTCGGCGCCCAACCTCCTCGCGTATCTGATCTCGGCCTCGTAGAGCATCAGTCCCAGGGACGTAAGCGTCACACTCTTGGCAGGCCGTCCGAGGAAGGTCGCGTAGAAAACATCGTCCCTGGTGCTGAACCGAACGTCCTGGGGCGAGTAGGTGACCTCCCGGCGTTCGCTGAATGTCCCATCCCGCTCGATCTGCGTCGGACCTTCGCCATAGATCATCCGCGGCGTCGTCCCGTAGACCGCTTCGCCGTTCACGTCCAACCACGCACCGTGCCGCGCAGGTTCTCCTTCGCTGGCTCAGGGATCTCAGCGTTCGGTTTCGGGCCCATGTTGAGCAGCAAGGTTGCGTTCTTGCTCACGTTGTCGATCAGATAGTGTACCAGCGAGTCCACCGTCTTGTCGGCCGTTTCGCGGAGGTAGCCCCACCCCTCCTCGTCATCGACCGTTGCGTCGGTGATCCAATCATGATAGGCCAGGGCGCCCATCCGTCCCAGCTCCGAGTCAACGACACCGGCGCCGGGCGCCAGGGGGTGGTGCTTGTAGGTGGCCACGACCGCAGTCCCCCAGCAACACACGCCGGCGTCCGCGGGCATGCCTCAGGCAGGCAAGCGCGGGAGCCGCGCTTGAGGTATTGGAGGATGCCAGTACAATGTCCGCGTAGCCGCACGCGCGATCGATCGGGGCACGACTACGGGCGTTCCAGGCGAGCAGGACAATGAGTGAGATATACCATATCTGGCAGAAGCCGACCACGGCGCGCTGCATGATCGCCGGCTGGCGCCAGTGGGCCGACGCTGGTAGCGTCTCATCCGGGCTGCCGCGGTACCTCATCGACCACACGCGAGCCGCTAGGATTGGTCGGATCCGCCCCGCCGAGTTCTACTTGTTTCAGATCCCCGGCGCCCATCACTCGTTGCGTCCTGTTGTGAAGCTGGCGGATGGACACCGAGCCCGCCTGGACAAGTGGACGAACGAGTTCTTCCTCGCCTCCGCTGGTGGAGAGGACTTCACGGTATTCCTGGGCGAGGAACCCCATCATGACGAGGAACTATACGCGGCGGTCTTCTTCGACGCTGTCGAGGCGTTGGGCGTCGAGACGGTTGCCGTTGTTGCGGGGGTCCACGGTCCAGTGCCCCACGCCCGAGAGAGGCGCGTGTCGTGCGTATACAGTCTGCCATCGATGAAGGCTGTCCTGACGCAGCACGCGGTCCGCTTCTCGAGCTACCAGGGAGGGGCAACTATCGGGATGTATCTGGCCTCCAAGGCTGAGGAGCGGGGAATCAGGTTGTTCAGATTCTGTGCCTATGTCCCGACGTACGATTTCTCCGCCGGCTCGGCTCTGATCCAGCGCCTTGCTATGGATGATGACTACAAGGCATGGTACGAGCTGATGAAACGCCTCAATCCAATGTTCCACCTGGATGTAGACCTGTCGGATCTCGCGGCGCGAAGCAGCAGACTCGTCGGGGCCTGGGACAAGCAGATTGATCGTCTCGACCGCGATCTGCCACAACTGCGCGTTCGCGAGTACCTGGACAAGGTGGAGGCCGAGTTCATTGAAGAGACCGGCGACCGTGGGTCCGATCTCTGGGACCAAGCGCTGCGCGACATCTTCAGCGAGGATGAGACGGACGGGTAGCAGGGGTACGCTGGTAGTCAACCTCGGCGCCGGCCCACGGCACGCGATGCCGAAGGCTGCTGCCCCTGCTCCACCAGACCTGTGGCCGCCGCAGCCACCTCGTGTGATCCGATCCGGTCCCAAGCCGCCACCACCGCCGGGGGGCGAAGCCTCTCCGGGACTGTCGCGACTTGTCGGCTTTGAGACAAACACCGGCGCCGGCGCGGAGTCAGCCAGTCAAAGACGATTGAGGCAATAGGCCTTCCTGCTAGCCTTGCCCGCAGGCCTTCTAGCCCGGTGGAACCGGCCGCAGAAGGAGACCGAGACATGGCACGAAAGCGCTGGACCGTCCCGCCGCGACCATCGACGCGCGCCTTCATCCAGGAGGCGCGGCGCACGCCAGGCTACACGTTCTTCGACTGGCTTCACGGCTACGTCTACCTGCGCTGGCCCTATCTGTACATCGGCATCGCCAAGCGCGAGCACCCTGCAGCGCGCTTCATAGTGCCGGTGGCGGAAGGCGTGGCGCGAATCATCCAGCGTCTTGGAGGCAACAGTCGGAACGACGGCATCCCGTCCTTCGCCGACAACTACCACGGCAAGGTCGTGCCCTTGGACGCGGCGAAGCAGCTTGTCACGGTACAGGAGGACATCGACCTGGGAGACCTCGAGCAGGTGATCCCCTACACCCGGGCTCGCGACATCGTCCTCCGCAACCCCCATCACATCGTGGCCCTTGAGTGCCCCTGTCGCGCTTCCCGCCCGGACCCGTGCCTCCCCCTGGACGTTTGTCTCATCGTAGGTGAGCCATTCGCGGCGCTAGTCGCTGATCACCACCCGCACCGCTCGCGTTGGATCACCCAACAGGAGGCGGTCGACATACTGTGCGACGAGCACGAGCGTGGTCACGTGCACCACGCCTTCCTCAAGGACGCGATGCTCGGACGCTTCTATGCCATCTGCAACTGCTGCGCATGCTGCTGCGCAGCCATGCTCGCCTGGCAGCACGGCAGTCCAATGCTGGCGTCCTCGGGCTACGTCTGCCATGTCGACGCGGAGCGGTGCGTCGGTTGCGGCGCCTGCGCCGAGTCCTGTCAATTCGGTGCGCTGGCGGTGCTGGATGGCAAGGTCCGCATTGACGAGGGGGATTGTATGGGCTGCGGCGTATGCGTGTCAAAGTGTCCGCAGCAGGCGTTGAGTCTCGTGCGCGATCCGACTAGAGGGGTTCCGTTGGAGATCCAGGAACTCGTCGCCCGTCGGCATTCCTTGCCCGAGGCCACTGCCTAGAAGCGTGGCCGAAAAGGTCGTAATGATGGTCGATCTGTGATACACTCCGAGAAACCGTCATACTGGAGCAATTGATGTTTAGGAAGCGCCGTGCACAACTCGGTCTGTTTGACGCAGACAACCTCTACCTCGACTTCGTGGGCGAAGACACGTTCTACGGCTTCTTGGCCCGTCACCGAGATGAGCTGTTTCGCGACGAAGACTTCGCGGAGTTGTACAGTCCTGACACTGGGCGCCCCAGTGTGCCGCCGAGTGTGTTGGCGATCACGCTGTTGCTGCAAGCCAATGACAAGGCATCGGATGAGGAAGCGAAAGATCGCGCAGACTACGACCTGCGGTGGAAAGTGGCCCTGGGGATAGAAGTGGGTCAACGACCCTTTGCCAAGAGCACGTTGCAGCGGTTCCGGGCCCAGCTGGTGCTGGACGAGAGGATGCGGGAGGTATTTGAGCGTAGCTTGGCCTACGCTCGCAAGACGGGATACCTGAAGAAGCGCAAGCTGAGGGTGGTCTTGGACA
>JAUVSX010000167.1 GCA_030596915.1 Chloroflexota bacterium
CGGCGACAAGATCGGGGTGACGCGTGAGCGTGCGCGCCAGATCGTGCAGAAGGCCCTGCGGAAGCTACGCCATCCCCGGCACACACGACGGCTCAGGGGCTACCTGAGCTAGCCGTCGACAGCCGGGGGCTGCATCAGCGGCGATTCTGGCGGCCGGGGGGGACCCGGTGCTCGGCGTAGGAGCAGTCCGCGCTCTCGCCGCGGCATACCCACGGAAGCCGGACCCCGCGCATTGCCCCGGCACGCGGCGTCAGGATGTCAGCCCATCGGCGCCGAAATCGGCCTGGTACACGGCGCGGGGCGGGGCTCACAGCCCGACGCTGTCTCGTCCCGCTACCTAAGCCTAAGGCGGGTACGCACCCCCGGTTCGCCTGGACACCCGTTCGCCGATGTGCCCGCGCGGCTGGTCCATTTCTGTGCGGAGGTCCACGGATGCAGTTCCGTCGCAGTGTGCCGGTGTGGCTGTCCTTGGCCCTGGGCGGGCTCCTATTCGCCGGGGCAGCACTCCTATTCGCCGGGGCAGCACTGGGGGCAACCTCTCAACTCGCGCTCAGTGCGGCATCTACGACGAGCTTCATCGACCTGGATGTCACCTACATCAGTCGCGCGCCCACGTATTACCGCTACTGTGTGATCTACCCCGACGACACGCCGGAGCTGTGCGCTGGGACGGAAGGCGAGAAGCGCTGGCCCGGCCCCGGCGAGCCCGTCACGTTCACGGCCCACATCGCCAATAAGGAGACGGCCGCTAGCGGCCCGTTCTCCTTCACCTGGTCGATTGACGGAGTCGCCGTCAGCACGGGCACACTGGCCAGCCTGGCCGGCAGGAGCGCCACCAGTACTACCCTCTCCTGGTCGTGGCCCCACTTGGTCGACGGGGAGCGGCTGCTTGGCGACCACACCGTCAGGTTCAGTGCCGACCCCTGGGACACGATCGACGAGGCGTACGAGAACAACAACGACCGCGAGGACCGGACGGACGCGCTCTCGTTGGCGATCTTCTTCGACGAACAGTTGTACGAAGAGATGGACGGCATAGTCAATGGCATTGGTACCGCCTCGAGCGAAGATTGGATCCAGTGGCAGGTCGCGCAGATGAACGAACGGTTCGCCCAGGCCGTCTACCCGACGTCGCCCGCTGGAATCCTAAGCCGGGTACGAATCGACCACATCCAGGTGTGTGCCGATCTATCAGCCTGTATGGAGGCCCACGACGAGCGGGCGCAGGATGGTCGCTGGCAGTTCGCCAACACCCCCGGCTACGTCAATCGTTTCGCGACGGAGATTGACTGGGGCCTGATCCATGAGCTGGCACATCAGGTGGGCCTGATCGATCTCTACCAGATGGATGTCGCCGACTGGATGAACCAGGCACCCGATGAATCGGGCGATCCGCTGTGGCTTACGATCGGTTGGCCGCATGGTGGGCTGATGGGCGGCGGCAGCACCGAGCCGCATCTCGACTCGACCTACTTCAGCAGCCATTCAGCCGCTGGGCTGAACAGCAACCACGGCTACCGGCGCGGCTACTACGGAGACTACCTCTTTGACGTGCCGCTGACGACGACACTCGTCATCCTGGACAACGCCGGGCTGCCGGTGCCTGGCGCCGATGTTGCCCTGTTCCAGAAAACGCAGGCGGAGGGGATACCCTCGACGCCGGTCATTGAGGGCCGAACGAATGCCGAGGGCCAGTTCACTCTTCCCAACCGACCCGCTCAGGGACACACGACGACGCGCACGGGCCACACGCTGCGTGACACGCCGTTCGGGCGCCTGCACGTCGTTGGGATGACAGGTATCTTCCTAGGCCGTGTCCGGGCTCGCGGCCACGAGGAGTTCTTCCGCTACGACATAACCCAGGCGAACACGGCGCACGCGTCGGAAATGACGCATACGCATACGATCACCCTGACCACACACGTCCCGGCGGCGGGTGCGCCGTCTCCGCCCGCAGCCCTGGTCCCGACGACGATCGAAGACTCGGGGGTCACTCTGGAGTGGACGGGCAGTCCATCGTCCACGGTAGTCGGGTACAACCTCTACCGGGCCGAGCGCCCTGACTGGCTGTTCAAACGGATACTCACAGCGACGACTGGTCTTGCGTACACCGAGACATTCCCCCACGAGTACCAGTATCGCTATGTGGTCACGGCCGTTGACGGCAGCGACCACGAGAGTGCCTACTCCCAAATCGCGCGGGTGCCTCACCTGGTTCGTCCGTGGGGCGTTGCGATCGATCCTGAGGGTGATCGCGTCGTCGCAGAGAATCACCACGGGCGGCTGTTGCTGCAGCGCAGCGACGGCCGCTTCGTCGGCTTCTTCAATCGCGAGGTCTACTTCGCAGGGCAAGGTCTGGACATCAGCCCGATGGGCGACATCCTCGTCGCCGAACCGGGGCGCCACTGCGTTCATCATTTCGATGACCAGGGCACCCACCTCGGCACGATCGGCGAGTGTGCGGAGTCACCCGGACAGCTCGATTCGCCGGCGGATGTGACCTTCGGCGCGACGAATTCCAGCAAACATGGCCTGCCACTCGAGGTGGACGAGCACACGTTGATGCTGTGCCGTTTCGACGGAACTACGAGCTGTGCCACCGGTGAGACCGGGACCGCCGTCGATCTATCGTTCGGGGAGGGACGTTTCGGCCAAGGCGTTGTGGTCACTGGCGCGGCGACCCTCACGTACCCGACTTCGGGCAACGTCATCACCTCGCAGGGGACAATCGAGTTCTGGGTGCGCCCGTCGTGGGATGGCGACGATCACCAGGACTACGCGTTCTTCGAGACGAGCGGCGGGTGGCTCAACCGCATCCGAGTTGCCAAGGACGGGGCGAACAACCTCAGGTTCCTGGCCTGGGATGGCGACCACGAGTATTCGCTTGCATATTCAGTCGCCGCGTGGCAGTCCGGCGACTGGCACCACGTGGCGGCCGTTTGGAGTGGCGATCAAATGTGGTTGCTCGTCGACGGCCAGGTCGTTGATGAGCGGGCGAGCCTCGCACCGAACACGCTCGGCGGCAACCTGTACCTCGGTTCCAGCAAGGGCGCGAGCCAGCAGGCCAATGCCACGATCGATGAGCTGCGAATCAGCGATGCGCCCCGCTACATCTCCGATGCCTTCGCGTTCATCGCAGACACCGGCCAACACCAGGTGCGGGCCATCGGCAAAGGCTACCAGGATCTGGCAGAGTTCGGTCAGTATGGGGCCGGCCCGGGCGAGTTCTCGAGCCCGAAGGGGATCGTCTGGATGGGGGATGGGCGCCTGCTCGTCGCTGACTCGGGCAATGGCCGTCTGCAGTTGCTATCCTACGCGGGCGGCACCTTCACTGTGACGCGCATCATCACAGCGGGGCTGAAGGAGCCCGGGGACGTTGCCGTGGATCGCTTCGGACGGATCATCGTCGCCGACACGGGCGACGATCTTGTCAAGCTGCTCGACGTCGACGGCAACCTGCTTGCGGAGTTCGGCGAGCCCGACCCACCCTACTATGGACCGTTCGACAACCCGCGCGGAGTCGCGGTCGATGCCTTGAACCAGATCGTAGTCGCCGACACGGGCAACTGCCGGATCGTGCAGGTCACGCTGCACGAGGCGTTCCTGCCCCTCGTGCTCAGACCGTAGCCAGGCGCGATCAATCACCGGGGCGACGCTTCAGAGCGCTGGTCCCCGTGGCTCCTGGCTCAGAGCACAATCACGCCGCGCCCGGGCTCGCCCCCAACCAAGTCGGTGAATGCCTGGTTGATGTCTGCCAGGGCGTAGCGACGCGTCACGAGCGCGTCAAGCTCGAGCTTGCCGCCCAGATAGAGCTGAGCCAGCCTCGGGATGTCGCGCCGCAGGTTGGTGCCTCCGTAGTAGGATGCTGTGAGCCAGCGGTCGCCGAAGAAGGGCATCAACGGAAGCGAAAGCTGCACCTCATCGCGGAAGCCAGGCATCCCGACAATCACGACCGTACCGCCTCGAGCCAAGGACTGGAGCGCTTGCCCAGCGACCTTCTCGGACCCGACAGCCTCGAAGGCATAGTCGACGCCTGCGCCTCCGGTCAGGTCGTGGATCGCCGCGACGGGATCGCGTTCGGCAGCATTCACGCCAGCGGTTAGCCCAAAACGGCGGGCAAACTCAAGCTTGTCCACGCCGATGTCCACGCCGATGATTTGGGCAGCACCGCACAACGCCGCGCCCTGAACGACGTTCAGGCCCACACCGCCGCACCCGAACACGGCCACGGTCGAGCCTGGGCGAACCTGTGCCGTATTCACCACGGCGCCCACGCCGGTTGCGACGGCGCA
The DNA here is from genome assembly GCA_030596915.1 of Chloroflexota bacterium. Lineage (GTDB taxonomy): Bacteria > Chloroflexota > Anaerolineae > B4-G1 > B4-G1 > JAUVSX01. The sequence goes on from JAUVSX010000167.1 coordinate 4,293, forward strand.
CGATAGCAGTGCCGCTCGATCGAGCGGCACTTCCTTCGGAATCGGAATCGCAACCGACTTCGGCACGACAGCATACTCGGCGAAGTAGGCGAAGATGAAGGAGCGATTGATGAGGAGTCCGCCTTTCGATATCGAACTGGACGGTTTCGGGCGCGGCGAGTCGACACACAGGTACGGCCGACCGTCCACGCAGTAGCGGCACTCCCCGCAACTGCTCTTCCACCCAAGCACAACCGGGTCGCCCGGACTCACGTGCGTCACACCCGGGCCGACCTGCTCGACAAAGCCTGCGCCCTCGTGCCCGGCGATGATCGGCGGCTCAAATCCCGCCCACTCGCCGCGGATGATATGCAGATCGCTGTGGCAGACGCCGCAGGCCGCGATGCGCACCAGGACCTCATCGCTCGCGGGCCCTCGCAACTCTACTTCATCAATGATCAATGGCGCGCCCGGCTCGTACAGCACGGCCGCCTTCATCACTCTCGGGATGCCTGTCATTATCTGCTCCGTCGCCACTCTGTGGCATGTGATTCTAGTGCGATGTCACTCAGTGTCAACGTTGGCAAACGCGCGGCTATGGCGTATCGCGCCGCCGCGGCGTCAACAGCCGCCATCGGGTCCCGACTCGAACCACGCCCGGGCCGTTGGGCGGGGCGTGGTCCGTGGCTGTGGCGAGCGCGGTTGGTCGACTGCCCTGGCCCTGGTAGAATGGCGCTCACACGACCCACGGTCGGAACACTGTGTGCGGCACAGCATGCTGCGTAGAGGCACAAGGAGGCGCCTATGGAAGCGATCGCCTATCCATCCAAGACCTGGGACACGATCCCCTCCGCTGAGGCGGGCATCGACCCAGAAACCCTCGAGGCCGCTCGGATTTGGATGCGGGACGCTGCCGGGGAACAACCCTACCGCGTCGTCATCGTTCGCGGCGGGCGCTTGGTCGCCGAGTGGTACCACGGAGTGGAGCCTGGCGCTCAGCTCTGGATGGCCTCGGCGACGAAGTCCATCTTCTCTTCGGTGCTCGCAATCGCCGTTGATGAGGGCAGGATATCATCTGCCGATGCGCGGATTGTGGACTACTACCCGGAGGCGATGGACGTACCACAAGGGGAAGGCCCCAAGCCGGGCCGGCACGTGTTCCCCCAGGATCGCGCGATCACCTTTCGCCAGCTCATCTCCAACACATCCGGGTATATGAAGCCCGGGGAAGAGCCGGGCCACGTCTTCCATTACCAGACCTTCGGGATGAACATCCTTACCCATGCGATCGCCAGAGTGTACGGGCTCTATGACCCAGCAGACCCGGCCGCGTCGCCCGGTCTGAGAGCGCTGATCGATCAGAAGCTGCGCCTGCCGATGGATGCGAGCTGGGGATACTATCTCAACAACTTCGAGCACCCACCCCAGGCACGAACCCACATCTGGGGCTACTACGAGGGGGTAAAGGCGAGCGCTCTCGACATGGCTCGGCTGGGATGGCTGTGGCTCAACTGGGGCCGATGGGCGGACCTCCAGCTCGTCCCGGAGCGGTGGCTGCGCGAGGCCACGCGGACCGCGCCGGATGTCGTCGCCAACTGCCCACGAGAGCAATGGAAGTACGGCTACGCGTTCTGGACCAACGACCATGGCCAGTTGTGGCCAAGTCTGCCGCGTGATTCGTATGCCGCCGCAGGGGCGGGCAGCCAGCACGTTTGGGTATGCCCCAGCCTGGACCTGGTCGTCGTGCAGAGCCCTGGGTTATGGGAGACGCAAGAACAGCTCGATGATGGCCTGCTACGCCTCGTGGCTCAGGCGGCGGCCTAGCCGGCTTTCGGCCGCGGCGCCGGGGACTTCGCGGCTGACCCTGGAAGGGAAACGTGCCCCATGATCAACGGAATGACGGGACGCGAACGAATGAACGCGGTCCTGCGCAAGCAACCAAAGGACCGCCTGCCCTGGGGTACGATTGTCGACAACACTGCGCTTGCGGGGTTCCCGGAGGCACTGCGTGGCAACGGGGGAATCGACTTCTACCGCTACCTAGGTTGCGACGTCCTCCTGCTCAATGGCTGGAACACACCACACGTTCTCCGGTCACCCGAGTTGCGCTGGCCCGCCAGCGTGGCCGAAGAGGTGAACGTCGAGGGAAGGCGCGTCACCACCACCTGGCGCACGCCCCGCGGGGACTTGACCTCGGTACGAGTTGGCGGACATCCTGTCAAGTTCCCCGTCGACACGCTAGATGCAGTGCACGTATACCGCGAGATGTGGGAGGGGGCTGAGTACGTGGCTCACGACGACCGCGCAGCGCTTGCGCAGATCGACGAACTCCTGGGTGAAGACGGAGTCGTGACGCGGTTCTGGGGGCCATCGGCCATCCCCCAACTGCTCGAGTTAGACATGGGCACTGAGAACTTCTACTATCTTCTGGCCGACCACCCCTCCGATGTCGACGGCTTGATACGCACCATCCACGAGCGCCAATTACGGGGCTTCGATATTGTCGCGGACGGCCCGTGGGATTCGGCCAATCTGACAGAGAACACCAGTACGTACTACATCAGTCCGCGAGTGTACGAGCAGTACAACATGCC
>JAUVSX010000213.1 GCA_030596915.1 Chloroflexota bacterium
AGCGTGCCTGTCTCTTTGCTGAAGGACAGGTCGAGGTCCGGCCCGCGAATACTCACGTTCAGGGCCGTCTCGGCCAGCTCACGCTCTGCCATCTCCGAGATTGCCAGGGTCGGACCGGGCGGTACGTCGAGCGGCAGTCTGAGCTGTGCCCAGGCGACCTCGTGTCCCTGGTCAGCCCACAGCGTGGGCTGGGCCAACGTGAAACTCAGCGTGAGCCAGTAGTCGGTTCCAGGCTGGGCTTCTGGCCCGCGGAAGGGGATTGTCACAACTCGGCCCTCTCCCGGCGCCATATCCAGCCTGTCGAGTGCTCCCGACTGAAGCTCCAGCCCGTCGGCTTGTAGCGTCCAGGTGATGTCTAGCCCGCTGAGATCGGAGAACTGGTACCGATTGACGATCCTGACCTCGCCCGCGGCCAAATCGACTGGCTCGACGGACACGGGTTCGAGTATCTTCTTGTACTCCCAGAGCGCCGGCTGGATCTCGCGGTCGGGGAAGATCAGGCCATTGAGGCAGAAGCTGCCGTCGTTCGGGTCGTCTCTGAAGTCGCCGCCGTAGGCGAACCAGTCCTCACCCTCGTCGGTCGTCTGCCGGATGCCCTGGTCGACCCAGTCCCAGATGAAGCCGCCCTGCAGGCGAGGGTACGCTTCGATAGCATCCCAGTATTCCCTCAAGTTGCCGGTGCTGTTGCCCATTGAGTGAGCGTACTCGCACATGACGATGGGCCGAGTCTCGTCGGGATCCCGAGCCAGCTCGATGATCAGGGCGACAGTCGGGTACATCATGCTGATCATATCGACGGCAGGCGCGTCGTCAGCCGGATGATAGTGGACGGGGCGGTCGGGATGGTGGGCGTGCAGCCAGTCGGCGATGGTGTCGAAGTTGGGACCGTACCCCGATTCGTTTCCCAGCGACCAGATGATGACCGAAGGGTGGTTCTTGTCCCGTTCCGCCATACGGATAGTCCGCTCCAGGAATGCGACCTCCCACTCCGGGTCGTTGGCCAGCATATCCCAGACCCCGTGAGACTCGATGTTGGCCTCGTCGAGCACGTAGAGTCCATAGCGGTCGCACAGATCATACCAACGCGGGTCATCCGGGTAGTGGCAGGTTCGGACAGCGTTGATGTTGAACTGCTTCATCAAGTGGATGTCCTGGATCATCGACTCGAGGGAGACGGTGTGGCCGGTGTCAGGGTCGTGCTCGTGTCTGTTCACGCCCCCGATCCGTAGGGGTACGCCGTTCAGGCATATCTGGCCGGTCTTCACCTCCACCTGGCGGAAACCGACGCTGCACCTTTCGACCTGCAACGTGCGGCCCGTCTGATCCTTGAGCGCCACTAGCAGCGTATACAGATGCGGCTGCTCGGCGGACCACTTCAGCGGGTTGGTGACGGATGCCTCGAAGGCGAGCGACACCTCAGACCTGCCATCCAAGGCCAGCTCCGCACTAAGAGGACCTGCGAACACGGGCTGCGCCTGGTCGTCAAGCAGCGTCACGTCAACGCGGTGCTGCCCTATGCGATCGTCGGTGCAGTTTCTTACCACCACCTCAACCGCGAGTGTGGCGTCTCGATACGCCTCGTCGAGCACGGTCTGCACACGGTAGTCCCGCACGTGCACGGCAGGAAGCGCGAGCAGGAACACATCGCGATAGATGCCGCTGAGCCGCCACATATCCTGGTCTTCCAGGTAGGTACCGTCGGACCAGCGGTAGACCCGCACCGCCAGTTGGTTGTCGCCAGGGCGGACATAGTCCGTGACGTCGAACTCCGCGGGAAGCCGGCTGCCCTGGCTGTAGCCCACCTCCTGACCATTCACCCACAGGTAGAAGGCCGAGTCGACTCCCTCGAACAGGATGAAGACCCGGCGAGCGTCCCACTCCTCGGGTATCGTGAAGCTCCGCAGGTACGACCCCACCGGGTTGTCGTCGTGCGGCACGCGCGGGAGGTCCTTGGGGGAGAAGGGGTACTGGACGTTGACGTATATGGGCGTGCCGTACCCCTGCAACTCCAAGTTGCCCGGCACGGTGAGCACATCCCAGGCCGCGGGGTCGAACCCCTCCCGGTGGAAGCCCGCGGGGGCGGCCTCTGGGTTGGGCGCCCACTTGAACAGCCACTCGCCGCTCAACGGCCGCAGGCTGGGCGACGAGTCGCGGTCGCCCGCCAGGGCTGCCCGCTCACTTGCGTAGGCAGCCAGTGGCGCGTGTCCGGGTTCCTTGTTCCGCCCCACACACTGCGGGTTCTCCCAATCGTTGGTCCTACGCTTGCCGTCAGTTGTCATTGGGGCATCTCCTACTATCTGGCGCCGTGCATATTAGAGGGTCTCGATTCCAGGTCGAGTATTGGAAGGGGGAGATCGGCAGCCGCTAGCGCTGGGCGCCCATGCTGCGCAAGACGTCTCGCACGACCGAGCGCGGCACGTCGTGGGTAATCTCCACTCTCCCGATGGCGTTGGGCAGCACCCAGCGCAAAGCGTCTCCCCGGCGCTTCTTATCGTGAGCCATCGCGTCCCAGATTGCGCTCGTGCTGAACGGAGGACAACGTGTCGGAAGGCCCCAGGCTGAGATAACCTCCTCAATGGTGACCGCGGTCTCAGCCGAGGTCCGTCCCAATTTCTCAGCTATCCGCGCTGAGGCCACCATGCCGATCGCCACAGCCTCGCCGTGGCGGAGTGAGAAGTCGCTCAGACGTTCCAAAGCGTGGCCGGTGGTGTGCCCCAGGTTGAGGACGCCTCGGCGCCCCTCCTCGAAGGGGTCCTCCTCCACGATCACGATCTTGACGCGCAGCGCCCAGGCGAGGCGCGCGGCGCCGATCTGCTGCGACCAGGAGCCCAGGTCGCCGTCGGGTTTCTGTAGCTCGGCGAACAGCCCTGGCGCCCCAATGATGCCGTGCTTAATCACCTCAGCGAGACCGGATAGGATCTCCTCGGCAGGCAGCGTCGTCAGGACGGCGGGATCGATCACCACGGTAGAGGGTTGCTTGAAGGCCCCGACAAGGTTTTTTCCCTGAGGCAAATCGACGCCCGTCTTGCCGCCGACGCTGGCGTCGACCATAGCAAGGAGCGTCGTGGGCACCTGCACGAAACGCACTCCCCGCATATAGGTGGCCGCGGCGAAGCCCGCCACGTCTCCCGTCACGCCACCGCCCAGCGCGAGAATGGTACTGCTGCGATCGAGCCCGGCATCGAGGAACTGGTCGTAGAGCGATGCCACCGTGTCGAGCGTCTTGTTCGCTTCACCATCCGGTACGGAGCACGCGATAGGGCGGTAGTCTGATGCCTGCAGATCAGCTCGAACCCTCTGGCTGTAGAGCCCCACGACGTCTGGGGAGGAAACGACGGCGACCTTGGTTCCGGCGGGGATGCCCGCACTGCGGAGCGCATCACCCACGTGCACGAGAAGGCCGGTGCCGATGTGAATGTCGTACGAGCCCTGGGGATAGCTCACGGGGAGCGTAATAACACCTGCCAGTTCGAGCACCTCGCTGATGACCGTCTCGGGCAGGAGACCGGTCGTATCGACGTGCCAGGGAAGCGCGGCGTAGGCATCCCGGCGCAGCTCCAATAACCGCTCTATCTCCGCGCGCGGGTCGTCAACGTCAATCAGCGGGCGCCCGCTCGTGCCCTGCAACCGGCGCACGATCTCGCTTGGATGGCAGGCCAAGCACACCACGGTACCGTTGGCGACCATCTGCTCCCGGCAAGCAGGATTGACTAGAGCGCCGCCACCCGTGGCGATCACCAACCCCTGCTGCTCGCTCAATTTCTCGCAGAGCGCGGCCTCCATCTGGCGGAAACGGTCCTCGCCATCTTCGGCGAAGACTCTGGGGATTGGCTTGCCTGCCCACTGCTCAATGGCCGAGTCCATGTCGATGAACGGGCGCCCGAGCCGCTGGGCGATGGCCTTGCCAACGACGGTCTTGCCGGTTCCCATGAAACCTGTGATGACGATGTTCTTCATGCGATGTTGCTCATCGCGCGATCTACGATGTTGCTCATCGCGCGACCTGCGATGTTGCTCATCGCGCCATCTCCGCGATGCTGTCGCCGCCGAGCTTGTCGAGCAGCGCGTCGGCGAGGACCCAGGCGACCATCGCTTCGCCGACGATTGAGGCAGCAGGCACCGCGCAGACGTCCGACCGCTGATACTCCGTCTCAGCCGGCTCGCCCGTCGCCAGATCGACTGAGCGCATTGGCGCCAAGGTCGTTGGGATGGGCTTCATCGCCGCGCGCACGACGACGGGCTGCCCGTTGGTCATCCCGCCTTCGAGACCCCCGGCCCGGTTCGATAGCCGCGAGACGCCGCCCTCCGCGGCGGGAACGAACTCGTCGTGCACATGCGTGCCCGGACGCCGGGCGTTCTCGAAGGCCGGGCCAATCTCAACGCCTTTCACCGCGGGGATGGACATCACCGCGGCGGCGAGCCTGGCATCGAGCCGCCGATCCCACTGCACGTGGCTGCCAAGGCCCACAGGGACGCCCAACGCAGCGACGACGAATACGCCCCCGAGGGAATCGCCTGCCTCCTTGGCCCTATCGATAGCAGCCTTCATCCGCCCGCTGGCCTCCGCGTCGGGACAGCGGACCTCGCTCTCCTCCGCCCGCGCCCACAGGTCGGCCAGGGGGTGATCTGGTATGGTCGCCACCATACCGCCAATCTCGCTGACGTAGCTGCCGACGACAACGTCGAACGCGGCGAGCAACTGCTTGGCCAGTGCGCCGGCCGCCACGCGAGCTGCCGTCTCTCTCGCACTAGCGCGCTCGAGCACAGGGCGCGCGTCGTCCAGACCATACTTGACCATACCAGCGTAGTCGGCGTGTCCGGGCCGGGGCACGGTGAGTCGCGGCAGGTCGTCGTCGGCCCACCGCTCTCGCCAATTGGCCCAGTCACGGTTATCGATGCGCAGAGCAACGGGCGCGCCCGTCGTCCGCCCCCCCATTAGCCCGCCCAAGACCTCAGCCCGGTCGCGCTCGATCTTCATCCGCGCGCCGCGACCGTAGCCGCCCTGCCGCCGGGTCAGGTCGCGATTGATCGCCTCGATATCGACCTCGAGGCCAGCGGGCAGTCCATCGACGATGGCCGTCAGACAGGGTCCGTGGGACTCTCCGGCGGTCAGGAAACGAAGCATAGCCCCCCTCCTCGATCGCGCCGCCGTGCAAGCTGTCGTGCTCTCAATCCACCCCTCCCTCCCCCTGCCCAGCCTGGGGAGGGGATGGCCTCCTCCCCGAACCGGGGAGGACGGGAGGAGGGGTCTCCCCAGTTTGGGGAGGGAACGGCGTCCTCCCCGGCCTTGGGCCGCTCAACCACCGTTCACCGCATCAAGCATAGCGATGACGTTCTCGGGCGGCACATCGGCCATGATGTTGTGGATCTGCTGGAAGACGAACCCGCCGCCAGAGGCGAAGACATCGACGCGCCGGCGCACATCCTCGGCGACCTCATCCGGCGTTCCCCTCGGAAGCACCGTCTGGGTGTCACACCCGCCGCCCCAGAAGCATATCTCCCGCCCGAACTCCCGCTTGAGGCGATCGGGTTCCATATCCCTGGCCGTCGTCTGGACCGGCTGGATGATGTCCAGGCCAGCCTCGATCAGGCCAGGCAGAAGCGGATGGACCCCGCCGCAACAGTGCAGCATCACCTTGACGTTGGCGAGGCGCTTCGCAGTCTCCCACATCAGCTTCTCCCTCGGTTGCAGGAACTCGTGGACCATGCGCGGCGATATCTGCGGGCCGGTCTGCATTCCGAGGTCATCGCCAAAGAGGATGATGTCGATGTACGGACCCACGGCTGAGAGAAACTTCTCCAGATTGTCCAGGTGCATCTCGACGAGCTTGTCCAGGAATTGGTGCGCGCGGCCTGGCTCTGCGGCCAAGAGCACATAGAAGTCCGCCATGCCGAAGAGAAATTGGCCAAACTCAAGC
>JAUVSX010000256.1 GCA_030596915.1 Chloroflexota bacterium
CAGCCGCTTGCTCTGATTCCCGCTTGCGCAGTCGCCTGGCAACGACCATTCCAGCAGCTTCGTCAAACACCAGCTCGCGACGGCGACTTCGATCTTGCCGGCGCTTCTCGGCCTTCTCAGCGTCCTCACCCTCGTCATCTTCGAGTAACCACTCGTCGAGCAGCGCTGCGTCCGGGACCTCTTCCGTAGCGACCTCCGCGGCCTCTGATGCGGCCACCGCAGCTACAGCCTCCACCTCTACAGCGCCTTCCTCAGGCGTGACTGCCAGATCCGCACCCTGCTCAGCTTTGGGCGCGAACTCGATCGCTTCTTCCCCTTCCACCTGCGGTAGCTCCCCCACCACGGGGACGGCGGGTTCAGCCGCGTCCACCGGCGCTGCTTCAGCCGGTGCTGCTTCAGCTACGACCTCAGCCGCTGGCGCTGCAACCAGCTCCGCCTGATCAATGACGGCCTCTTCCTCGGGTAGAGCAACCTCTGGCTCCGGCAGTTCGAGAGCGGCAATCCGGTCCTTGACCTCCGCCAGGCTCCTGGGGCCGATGCCATCCAACCTCAGCAACCCCTCGTCCCCTTCGGCCAGCCGCTCCAGCGCGTCCCCAACGGTCCCCAGGCCACCGTTCTTGAGATGGTTCAGCACACGCACGCTGAGCTCGATCTCCGTCAGTTCAATCTGATAGGCCTCGGCCGGGATACGCTTCCGCGCCGCCTCGATCTCCTCGCGCCGTTGCGCAGCAGCCGACTCAATGACCGCAAGGCGTGCTGCCTCCTCTTCCAAGATGCGCTTGCGTTCAGCATTGCGAATCGACGCGTAGTGGCCCCGCACTGCTTCGATCACCCGCCGCGCCACAAGCAAGTCTTCGCTGGTGTAGGGTATCCTATCCTGCTCGTGCCGGCGAAGGACGCTGGCAAGCATGGGCAGCAGCTCTGCCGTGGCGCCCAGGGCTGGCAGGGTGTCAGGATCCTCGTTCACCTGCTGGAGTGCCCAGCGGGCAGCCTCTACCACGCTCTGAATGTCGATGCGCCAACCAGTCAGTTTCGCCGCCAAACGGGCATTCTGTCCAGCGCGCCCGATGGCCAGCGAGAGCTGGTCGTCCGGCACGACCACGTTGGCGGTCCTTCCCTCCAGCGGGCCCTCCTCCAGATGAACGCTCAACACTTTGGCGGGTCCCAGCGCCTTGGCGATGAACGTGGCCGTTGCTGGATCCCACTCGATCACGTCGATCTTCTCACCACCCAGCTCGTTGACGACGGACTGGATTCGGACTCCGCGCATACCGACGCACGCCCCGACTGGATCCACGCCCGCTTGTCGCGCGACAACCGCGACTTTGGAGCGAGAACCTGCCTCACGGGCGATGGACTTAATCTCAACAGTGCCGTTGAAGATTTCCGGCACCTCAAGCTCCAGCAAGCGGCGGAGCATGTTCTTGTGGCTGCGCGAGAGGGTGATCTGGGGGCCGCGGCCCGTCTTCCGGACCTCGAGCACGTAAGCGCGTATGCGCTGGTGAAGGGTGTGTCGCTCTCCCGGCACTTGCTGGCTGCGGGGCAAGATAGCCTCGGTGCCCGCCAGGTGCAGCAATACGCCATGGGGCTTGATGCTATGCACCGTACCGTGGACGATCTCCCCTTCCTGGCGTGCGTAGTGCTCGTACTGAGCCTCCCGCTCGGCCTCACGGATGCGTTGCAGTATGATCTGCTTGGCATTCTGCGCCGCGATACGGCCGAAGTCCTTGGGCGTGCTGTCGACCATGACCAGGTCTCCAAGCTGCGCCTCGGACTGGATGCGGCGCGCCTTCGCCAAGGTGATCTCCTGTTCGGCGTCGGCTACCTCCTCCACGACCTGCTTCTCGACGAAGACCGATGCCACGCCCGTATCCAGACTTACGTCGGCTGTGATGTTCTGGGACGGGTTGGAGTCTGCATACCGGCGGTAGGCAACCACTAACGCAGCGCGCAGGGCATCAAGCACTACTTCCTGCGACAGGTTTCGAGCGCTACAGATCTGATTGAACGCCAGCAAGAACTCGGATTTCATAGCTCTTCTCCTGCTGAGGGCAACTCAGTTCCCCTTCAGGCCCTCCTCGCACCGGCGAGTCACTGCACAGCCTCAGTCCCAATCCCTTCATCAACATGACACATACGACCACTCGCTGTTCGACCGAGCCCTCGGCTCGAAATCGTGCCGAGGGCTCGTAATCAAGCCCAACAGGTGCCCCGGGGAACCGCACACCCCGGTGACAGTACGGAAAGAAGTGGGACTCGCCCACTTCTTCGACGTTACCCTTTTGCCGCTCTATTATAGCACGGGCACTATGAATGTGCAAACGCCCACGCCAAAAAACAGGGCTTCTGGCTAACCGCGCAAGGTCGCGCCCACCTCTCGCTCCAGTCGTCCCACGACCTTGCGGCGGAACCTGGCCACCTGTCGGTCGGTCAAGGTGTGGTCATCCGCCTGGTAGGTCAGACGATAGGCCAGGCTCTTGCGACCAGGTCCTACCTGCTCCCCCTGATAGACGTCAAACAGGACCACGGAACGAATCAGCGGAGCGCCTGTCTGCGCGATGAGGTCGCGCACCAGCACGGCAGGGACGTCGTTCGCGACGATCACCGCCAAATCCTCGTAGACAGGCGGATGGACCGAGATAGGCGTGATTTCGAATGGTTGTCCCCAGGTCGCCAGCAGGCTGTCCAAATCGAACTCCAATGCCGTCACAGCCTGGGCGGACAAGCCGAAGGACTCCCGCACCAGCGGGTGCACCTCGCCCATCGTGCCGATCACTCGCTCACCCACGCGCAGCCGAGCACATCGTCCAGGGTGGAACGTAGAACTCTCACCTGACTCGAATACCCCCTCGAGACGCAGGTGATCCAGCAACACCTCGGCCACCCCCTTGAGATCATAGAATCCGATGGGTGTGCGATCCTGTCCCGCCAGCCACGAGCGGTCCTCCCGAGGACCCGTCATCACGATGCCGAGACGGCGTGGCTCATCCGGCAGTGCCTGCCCTTCAACTGGCAGGTAAATAGCGCCAATCTCGAAGATGTTCACCCGATCGACGAAGCGTAGGTTCTCTCGGGCCACGCGCAGTATCGAGGGCAGAAGCGTCTGCCTTAAGTAGGCCCTCTCGGCTGAAAGGGGGTTGAGCACGCGCAGATAGGCCTGTGGGTCCCGAGGCTCATCGCCGGCCCATAGTTCTCCTTCCTCTTCCACATCCACCAGGGAGTACGTGATAACCTCGTCAAGCCCACAACTGACCAGGATGTCGCGCACGCGCTCAGCCCCAGCAAGGCGGAGGTTCGCGCGCTGAGGCGGCAGCGCGTCGCGCATGAGTGTCGTCGGGAAGCGATCGTAGCCCCATATGCGTCCGATTTCCTCCACCAGGTCCACAGGCCGCGCCACGTCCCGCCGGTGCGAGGGGATGCGCACCCGGAGGGTCTGAGACGGTTCGTTCTTGGCGACCTCGAACTCGAGCGAAGTGAGAATGGCGCTGGCCTCATCGATCGAGACGTCGATGCCCAGTACGCGGGAGGCATAGGTTGGGTCGAACTCGATTGTTCGCGGCGACTCACGACCAGGATACAGATCCCCGAGGACCGGCGCAACAACACCGCCACCCAGCTCCGCCATCAGCCAGGCCGCCCGCGCCGCGGCCTTGACGGTAAGTTCTGGGTCGATCCGCCGTCCGAACCGTTGGCCCGACTCGGTCGACATCGCCAGCAGCCGGGAGGTACGCCGCACGTTCAAGAAGTCGAAGTTCGCTGCCTCCAGGAGAACGTCAGTCGTTTTCTGGGTGACCTCACTGTCGAGCCCACCCATGACGCCTGCTACCGCGATCGGACCGCCGCCATCGGTGATTAGCAGCATCTCTCCGTCAAACGTATGCTGCTCGCCGTCGAGCGTCATCATCTGCTCCCCCGGAGAGGCGCGCCGCACGACGATCTCCGGGCGCTCCTCGCCTGGTCTGGCTCGAAGCACGTGGTAGTCGAAGGCGTGCAGCGGCTGCCCCATTTCCAGCATGACGTAGTTCGTGACATCGACGATGCTGTTGATCGGGCGCATACCGGCGTGACGCAGGCGCATCTGCATCCACAGTGGCGAAGGGGCGACAGTTATGCCCTGGATGAAACTGGCTGAGTAGCGTGGACAGAGGTCCGGATCGCTGATCTCCAACGAAACATACTCGGGTGTCGGCGTCATCTCGGTTGGATGCTGCTCCAGTACATCGAGCACATCCGTCTTGAGCGGGACGCCGAACAGCGCTGCGGCCTCACGTGCGATGCCAATAACCGAGTGTAGGTGTGCCAGCGGCCCCTTGACGTCGATGTCGAGTACGGCATCGCCCATATAGTCGGCCAGCGCCACACCGACGGGTGCACCATCCGCGAGATAGATGATGTCCTCGTGCTCATCCGAGAGGCCCAGCTCCTTCTCCGAGCAGACCATGGCGCGTGACGGCACGCCCCGCACGTGGGCCCGCTTGAGCCTGGTGACCTTCCAACCGTCAGCGTGCCCGTCGTAGATCTGGGCGCCCTCCAGGGCGAAGGCCACCTTCAGGTGCAACCCACTCTGGCTCCGTAGACGCACCAGACTGGGGGCGCCAGTCACGGCAATCTGATGGTCGGCGCCGCCATAGTTAACCTCGACCAGGACAAGCCTGTCAGCGTTCGGGTGCGGGCGCACCTCAAGCACCTCGCCGACGATGATGCGTTCCGGATCCCACGGAAGCTCGGCGCCCGGCATTCCGCTGTACTCCATTGTTTCTATCTCGATGCCGGCCAGCGTGAGACGCTCGGCCAGCTCCTCAATCGGTACATCTATGTCCACATAGTCTCTAAGCCAAGAATATGGTACCTTCATTCCTCGTGTCTCCCTACATCGCAGGTCCACATCGGAGATCTGTCTAGAACTGCCGCAGGAACCGCAGATCATTGCTGTAGAACAGCCGGATGTCATTGATTCCGTACTTGACCAGGGCCGGACGCTCAACACCAAAGCCGAAGGCGAAACCGCTCCACTGCTCGGGATCGTAGCCGCCGTTCTGCAGCACGACAGGATGGACCATACCTGCCCCACACACTTCGACCCAGCCGCTGTACTTGCAAACCCGACAGCCCGTGCCCTTGCATAGGATACAGTCCATGTCGGCCTCGATGCTGGGCTCCGTGAACGGGAAGTAGGAACCCCGGATGCGGATGCGGCGATCCGCCTCGTAGAGGCGGCGCAGAAACTCTGTCACCGCGCCGATGAGGTCCGTCATGGCGATAGCGCGTCCCACTGCCAGCCCCTCCACCTGGAAGAACTGATGCTCCGAGCGGGC
>JAUVSX010000379.1 GCA_030596915.1 Chloroflexota bacterium
CAGCCATCACGTTGAGCTGGAAGAACCGCGCCATCGCCGGCACGTCCATATCCCCGTACGTGTCCCGATTTGTCGGCCACACGATCAGATCGGCGCCCAGCAGCCGCAGGCACTGCCAGCTCTCCGGGAACATGCCGTCGTAGCAGATCATCGCCCCTACGGAGATGGTGTCGATGGCGAACACGCGGAAAGCGTCACCTGGCAGGAAGTTGTGCGGCTCAATGCGGCGCGGGTCCTCCGCCCACTCGTTACGCGCCTCGTCCCAACTGCCCGACCACACGTGGACCTTATCGTAGGCACCCAAGATACCCTCGGGGCTGATAAACACCGCACTATTATAGAACGCCTCGCCAACACGCCGCGCCATGCCGATGACGATATGCACATCGGGTTCGGTCGCCAGACCCTCGAAGGGCTGCGTGAACGGGCCCGGTGCCACGGTCGCCAGTTTCCATGCGCCCGTGATCTCGTCAGTGTCGGCCAGCTCCGGGAAGACAATCAGCCGCGCCCCGCGCCGGATGGCCTCGCGGGCCAGATTCGTCGCGTGGTCGCGGTTCCGCTCCACCTCTCCGGGCACGATGTCCATCTGCACCGCGGCGACGCGGTACTTTGCCAGGTTCACGCCTTGATTGCTGGTTGCTCTGTCAGTTGACATGATAACGGTTCTCCCTCCGGCCAGGATGCTGAGGGCAGGATACCATCAAGGCCGCATTTGTGGAAGAAGCGAGGGTGGGGTGTCGCGGGGCGGATTACGATAGCAACTCTGGGCGATCGCGCGTCGTCTCTCGGCGAGCCCCAAAGAGGGAGCTCGGACCAGTGCTTTCCCGAGAAGGCACTTGCGTCCTCGAGATGGAGATCAGGTTAGCGAAGCGAGGAACTCTGCCGCGGAGAGAATGCTCACGCCACGATAGTGACCAAGATTGAGGAGATGATGGTCGCCGGATATGATCTTCAGTGCGCCAGCTACCAGAGCACACTCCACAAACATATCGTCGTCTGGGTCTTCTTCAATCACACGCACCTCACCTGTGATCTCCACGCGGTCTGAGATGGTTCGTAGGTCGTACGCCACAGCCCGTATGTGGTTCTCAGAGAAACCAAATACATCCCGCAGCTTCCGGGAGAGCTCAGCTAGCATCGGCTGACAGTACACCGGTCGGACCATCCCGGCACGCGCGAGCAGCAAACAGCGATAGGGGTTGCCCCGCCACATCAGCCCGGATACCCAGATGTTTGTGTCGAAAACAACCCGCTCGAGCACGGTCATACCTCGTGCAGCAGCGTGTCGATGAGTCGCTCTCGTTCACCTTCATCCAGGCCGTCCCACTCCAATCCCCGACCCGCACAGATCGCGCGCACTCGCTGGTCGCCATAGTCCACCAGCGACTCGAGTCGGTCCAGGTCCGGGATGAGCACCCTGAGCACGGCCTGCTTGCCTGCGGGGGAAAGCTGGCGTATCCACTCGATCACCTGGGATTCAGGGACCTCAAGTGTCAACACGCCCATTTCGACCTCCTTTGCGGCCCGGCCATCCGCATCGCGATTATACCCCGCCCAGCCGAAAAAGACACGTCTCCTCCCCAGCTACGCTCGGGCGGCATTCCATTGCTGCCACTCACTCGGTTCACCACGGAGACACGAAGCGAGTGAGCGAATCAGCGATTCAGCGAGTCAGACAGGCGGCACGGCCGACCGACAGAGGGCGAGCAACACCACAGAGCACCACGGAGAAACTCCAGACGCGGTATGGAAACCGCGGCTACAGGCGCCGTGTCCTCGGTGTCTGAGTGGTGTGCCTCCGCCGTAGCAGGCTAGAGGTAGCATCCTTGCTTGCTATAGCACGCATTCCGTGCTATTATGCTAGCGTGATACAGTCGTTCAGGAACACAGGGGCTGAGGATGTCTTCAACGGCAGGAATACAAGGGTCAGTCGTACAGTTTGCCCCCAGTCCCTGTGGAGGGTTGCGGCCCGCAAGCTCGACCTGCTCGATTCTGTTATCTCACTTGATGAACTGCGCGTGCCCCCGGGGAATCGGTTGGAGGCGCTCGCTAGGGACCGCAAAGGACAGCACAGCATCCGTATCAATGACCAGTATCGCATCTGCTTCGTCTGGACCGACACGGGACCAGATGCGGTAGAGATCGTGGACTATCACTGAGATAGAACATCAGAGGCAGAAAGAGGGCACCATGGTTCGAATTCCAACGCATCGGCCTCCGACTCATCCTGGCGAGATGTTGCTGGAGGAGTTCCTCAAGCCAATGACGCTTACTCAGCGGGAGTTGGCGCAGGCCATCCACGTGCCGTACCAGAGAGTGAACGAGCTGGTCAACGGGCGCAGGGGAGTGACACCGAGTACGGCTCTGCGGCTGGCGAGGTTCTTCGGCGTTTCTGCGGGTTTCTGGATGAATCTGCAAATGCGCTGGGACTTGTATCAGGCTCAGCGGAAGGAGTCCAGGCATTTGGAGAGGATCCAGCCATACACGACCTCCGCCGGTTCCACTGGATAGGTTGGGGCAGGTACCGCCCACAGCGGGCGATCCCCATAGGCTCACATCCTTCGTCAGCGAGTCAGCGAATCAGCGAATCAGCGATTCGCACAGGCGGCACGGTCGACCGACAGATGGCGAGCAACACCACGGAGCACCACGCAGAAACTCCAGACGCGGTACGGAAACCGCGGCTACAGCACCTTCACACCACGCCGCCGGTCGCGCAGTTGTGAGCGCTAGGCTCCGCGCACTCTCTTCACGGCGCGAGCAACGGCGTCGACAATCGTGTCGACCTGGTCCGGACGCAGCGTCGGGTAGATCGGCAGGTTGACGTGCTGCTCGAACCAGACTTCCTCGGCGATGGGGCACTCACCGAAGGCGTGGCCGCGCGCCCGCTCCTCGGGCAGCAGGTGGATCGGGAAGTAGCGGTTCTGAATCTCGATCCCCTCCTCGGCGTCGAGGATGCGGATCAGTTCCTCCTTCTCCTGATTGCTGCCCCGCTTCAGCGGCTGGTAGAAGAAGACGTAGAGATGGTATATGTGCTTGTAGCCGTCGGGCTCCAGTTGCACGCGGATGCCCTCGATCTGCGAGAGACCCGCGTCGAGCCGCTTCCCGATCTGCCGGCGCATCTGATTCAGCTCGTCCAGTCGCGCCAGTTGCACGGAGCCGACGGCGGCCGCCACCTCGCTCATACGGTAGTTGTTGCCCACGCGCACCGGCCCCTCGCAGTCGTACGAGAAGGCCCCGGCCGCGTGGTCCACGTACTTGTGTGCGGGCCTCGCATAAGGGCCGATCCTCTCCTCCGCCCGGGCACGCCGGGTGTAGACGGCGCCGATCGACCGGAGCGGTCGGGTGAGGTCGACCCACTCGTCGCGGTTGAAGGTAATCATGCCACCCTCGCCCATCGTCGACATGTTCTTCAGCGAGTGGAAGCTGAAACAGCCGATGTCGCCGATCGAGCCCGCCTTGCGCCCCTTGTACGCCGCACCGGGCGCGTGGGCGCAGTCCTCTACAACGGTGAGGTTGTGGCGGCGCGCGATGTCCATGATCGGGTCCATATCCGCCATCAATCCACCAAGATGCACCAGGTAGATGGCCTTCGTGCGCGGCGTGATCTTGTCCTCGATCGTCGCTGGATCGATGTTCAGCGTGTTGGGATCGATGTCAGCGAAGCAAAGGTTCACACCGGCCGATTGCAGCCCGCGCACAGTCGCCCAGAAGGTCTGGGGCGTGACGATGACCTCGTCATCGGGCGTGAGGCCCAGCAGTTCGACGCTCAGGAAGAGGGATGCCGTGCAGTTGGTCGTGGAGAAAGCGTATTTCACCCCGGTGTAAGCTGCGAATTCAGCCTCGAATCGGTCGCGCGTGGGCCCGTAGGCCAGTGTGTCCTGCTGCAGGGCACGCGCGACCGCCTCGACGGTTTCGAGGCCAAGTATGCTGCCCTGACCTGAGTAGGGTACGACATAAGGTTGCTTCGTTGGGATCCTCCTGACATTGCATTGATGATATAGAGAGGTGTCGTTGGGTTGCGCTTCTCAGACGGGAATCGGTAGATACGGGTCCGGCGTCCAGAGGCAAAGTTCCCTTATGACGAC
>JAUVSX010000347.1 GCA_030596915.1 Chloroflexota bacterium
GCGCGGCGCCTTAGGACACCGTACACTCACCCACGAGGTGCGTCCTCATCGCGGGTGGGGTCAGGCGCTCGAGTAAGCAACCAAGACGGAATAGCGGCTCGGAGAAGGCCAGGTAGGTGGGATCACCGATGAGGCGCACCGGCTTACACTCGAGGCCTGCGGCATCGGAGAGCCGGCGAATCCGCGGCGCCGTATTGGCCCGATAGAATACCGGGAACGCGTCAACCTCTGCCCTACCGTAGAGACGGAAAGCATCGTGGGCCCGCACTCGCTGCAAGACGCGGTTGAGGGCCACGAGTGGGTGTAGCGAATTCGGTGTGATGAAGATGAAGCTGCCACCCTTCCGCAGCACGCGAGCGACCTCTCGGAACACCGCGGCCGGGTCGGCCAGATGCTCAAGCACCCACGAGCAGCAGACGACTTCAAATGATGCGTCGGCAAAGGGGAGCGCTTCAGCAAGGCCACACGTGAGCACGAGAGAGGATGCTCGGTGGTCTTCGAGGGAACGAGAATCTGGGTCCAGCCCAGCTACCAACCCAGCGTGCGCGTGCAGGCGCTCCATCACCCCACCGCGCCCGCAACCAAGATCGAGCGTTCGCGTCGTTGGGTTCAGGCGTTCCGCAACAAGATCCTGGTACACGTGGGTGCTTGGTCGCCAGCCCGGTCGCGCCTGCGCGTAGCGGCGCCGATATGCCTCCTGCTGCTCAAGGGATAGCATATGTGTCCGTCCGATTATAGCGAGCCCACACGCAACAACAAGGATACGACCTGGCAGGACGTCTCTGCCGCACCATTCGACGTTTCACGACTCTGGAGGAAGAAGATGAAACCAGTGCTGGCCGTCGTCGGCAGCATGAATATGGATCTGGTTGCCCGAGCCCCGCGCATGCCAATACCCGGAGAGACCATCATCGGTGGCGAATTCCGCGTCGTCCCCGGCGGGAAGGGAGCAAACCAGGCCGTCGCGTCGGCGCGACTTGGCGCCCGGGTCTCTCTGATTGGGCGAGTGGGTGACGACTCGTTCGGCCGCACACTGATTGACGGGCTAGACAGCTCCGGCGTGGACGTTACCCACGTCAGAATCGACGCGGCTACCGCGACCGGCGTCGCGCTCATCGTGGTTGACGACACCGGACAGAATAGCATCGTCGTGGCTCCCGGCGCCAATATGTGCCTCTCACCGGCTGATGTGGACGCCGCCCAACAGGCGATCCTCGCGGCAGACGTGCTGCTGCTCCAGCTCGAAAGCCCCGTGCACACCGTGAAGCGGGCTGCCGAATTGGCGAAAGCCCACGGCATCACCGTTGTGCTGAACCCCGCGCCAGCACAGCCAGTTCCAGATGCGCTGCTGGCGCTAGTCGACATCCTTGTGCCAAACGAGAGCGAGACCGTAATGCTGACTGGTCTCCCCGTTGGCGATGAACGAGCGTGCGCCGTGGCCGCTAACGTCCTGCTGGAGATGGGCGTCGCGACCGTCATACTGACGCTCGGTGATCGAGGGGCGCTCCTGGCACACCAAGGAAGCTTCAACCGCGTCCCTGCCTTCCCCGTCAGTCCGGTGGACACGACGGCGGCGGGCGACGCGTTCCTGGGGGGCTTCGCCGTCGCCTTGGCGGAGGGGCGTCCTCTGCCAGAGGCGGTGGTTTGGGGCAATGCGGCGGGGGGTCTGGCGACGACGAAGCTGGGCGCCCAACCCTCTCTGCCAACGCGCGAAGCCGTAGAGGCGGTCGTCTCCAAGTACGAGGAGGAGCATCGTGCCCCGTGCATCTAGGACCGATCACAAACGCATCCCAGTGATTCTCGACACGGACATTGGCAGCGACATTGACGACACCTGGGCGCTTGCCCTCCTCCTCAGGTCTCCAGAACTCGACTTGAAGATGGTCGTGACGGATACGGGGAACACGGCCTACCGCGCCAAGATCGCCGCCAGGTTCCTGGAGATCGCAGAACGCACCGAAGTTCCAATAGGCCTCGGGCTCCATCTTGAGGACGAGACCGGTCCGCAGGCGACGTGGGTCGACGGGTATGAGCTTTCGAGCTATCCCGGGACAGTCCACGAAGACGGCATTGGTGCGATGGTTGGGTGCATCATGGCATCGCCGGAGCCGGTGACGCTCATCTGCATCGGCCCAGTGCCCAACATCGCCGCCGCGCTCGACCGCGAACCAGCCATCGTCGACCGAGTGCGATTCGTCGGCATGCACGGCAGCATCCGGCTCGGATACAACGGCAATTCCGGGGCCTGCGCTGAGTACAACGTTGCCAAATATCCGAACGCGTGCCGGGAAGCGCTCAGCGCAAGATGGGACGTGACGATTACGCCGGTCGACACGTGCGGCCTGGTCGTTCTCGCGGGCGACAAGTTTCGAGCCATACGCCACTCGAACGACCCGCTGGCGCGGGCCGTGATGGAGAATTATGTCATCTGGGCACAAGAAGTGCGGTGGACGGCTGGGCTCGACCCCGAGGCGAGGAGCTCGACGCTATTCGACACGGTCGCCGTCTACCTGGCCTTCGCCGACGAACTGCTCGAGATGGAGACACTCGGCATCCGTGTGACGGACGACGGCCTTACTGTCATCGACGAGAGTGCCAAGATGATGCGCTGCGCGACAGCTTGGAGGGACCTGCCTGCCTTTGAGGACCTGCTGGTACGTCGCCTGACAGGGAACTAGGCAGGACGGGCTGGTGCGAGGGACGATCGAGGCCCGCGCCCGACTTGACGAGATGGCCGCAGGCAGGTATAATCGTCGGCTGTCCACTCCTCGGTAGCTCAACTGGCAGAGCGACCGGCTGTTAACCGGTTGGTTGTAGGTTCGAGTCCTACCCGAGGAGCTATTGGAGCCAGCGAGATGAGCGGGAGCGACACTTCCCATCGTCTCGCTTTCGGTTTCCTCACGGCTCGCACGGCGACTTGCCCGCAGCCCATCGGCGCGGCTTACCCCGCTGGCGCCGCGCTCCCAGGCCTACGTTCACAACATGGCGCACCAATGGCGTCCGATCCGCTGCTCCCTCCCGTTGCTTCGCAGTCCCGCCCAAGTCCGGGTGCGGTTGGGCTCGGGTGGGTCATTTCGCGAGACCCCAGCCTTCCCGACGGTGTCGCGCCAAGCGATTGCTCGCACGGGGATGACGTGGTAGAATCTCCGCACGCATCCGCGCTCAGGAGGACGCCCATCGACACCAAACACTGCGACGAACCATTGGAAGCGACGAGGCCACTCTCGCGCCGCGCATTCTTGGGACTGGGCACCGGGGTCTTGACGGCGTGGCTCGCCGGTTGCGCTGTCGATACGGCAACAGCGCCTTCTGAACCCCCGGACCCGAGCGCGTCGGGCACGCCTGCCCCTGACCCGCCGCCCCAGGCGTCACCAACGCCAGGCGCTACACCACAGTCCGAGCCGACCCCGGCCCCGAGTGCGCTGCCTGAACCCGGATACACGCCGGTGCCGGCAACGCCGGTCAGCCCCCCCACCCTGCGCCCCACAGATCAGGCGCCGTCGAGCGGAACCGCGAGTCTGCCTGATCGAAGTACGCTGATGGCCCATTGGCCGGCAACAGACAGAAGTCGCGTCGTCGTGGTGCGCCACACGGGCGTCTGGGCGGCGGACGAGGCGGATCCGGAGATTGTACTGCTAATGCTCGACAGCGGGCTCAGTGCCTTGGGAGACACCCCGGACCCGGCCGCGGTGTGGCGGGCGCTCTTCGACCCGGGAGAGCGAGTACTCCTCAAAGTCAACTGCATTGCTTACGGTGGCCCCACACAACCGGCGGTGACGTACGCAGTCGCCCAGCGGCTTCAGGATGCAGGCGTCGCGGCCGAGAGCATCCTGATCTTCGACAGGACCGACTACGAACTTGAAGCGGCGGGCTACAGGATCAACGACGGCGAAGCCGGCGTGCAGTGTCACGGCTCACGGGGGATTGGCTCGGAGTTGCCGCTGACCCAGGCAACGGTGCGGTATCACCTGGAGCTCGACGAGTACGACGCAATCGTCAACATCCCCACTCCAAAGCAACACGATATCGCAGGGGTGAGCGTCTCCCTCAAGAACCATTACGGTTCGATCAACAGGCCATCGGCACTCCACGGCAATTGGTGCGATCCCGCCATTGCGGAACTGAACGCCCACCCAATAGTGCGAGACAAGACCCGCCTCATCGTCGCCGCTGCGCTGAACGTCACGCCGGGTGACTGGAACCGGCCGGAGCCCGATAACCCGCTTATTCTGTCGTTTGACCCACTCGCCCTGGACACGGTAACGCCTTAAAGCCACGTCCACCACCAAGAGGCGCTTGGCCGCAGCACGGACTACCTGGTGAGA
>JAUVSX010000420.1 GCA_030596915.1 Chloroflexota bacterium
CCCGCCCCCAGCCGTGAATCTTGAAAGCCGGATAGCCCAATTCCTGGCACTCTACCGCGAAGTCGGCGTACGCCTCCGGGCTCGAGAGCCCGTCTGCAACGTGGTCTCCGTGGTAAGTGCTTGCGTAGCAGGGCAAGCGCTCCTTGTACCCGCCGAGCAGCTTGTACACGGGCGCATCGTACAGCCTGCCGGCCAGGTCCCATAGCGCGTTGTCGACGGGTGCGAGGCCAATCCGCGCCACCTGCCGTAGCGCTCGCTGGACGTCGCTGTAGATGCGCTCCCGCTCGAGCGCGCTCTTGCCGATCAAGTAGGGAGCGAATCTAGGCAGCGTCGCGTAGTCGGCGGCGCTTCCGCCCGCGTACTCCCCGGTGACGCCTTGATCGGTGAGGATCCGAACGATGTGCCCCTTCCCCGTTACCGTGCTGTCGGGAGCGTACACGAGGTTGAAACCGTTGTAATCCGTCCCAAGGTTGGTGCGGGCATATTCGTACTCGTGGACCTCGACCTTCGTGATCTTCGGATCGGCCATCATCACTCCTTGCGGGCCACGGGGCTGGTCCGGTGACGCCTCAACCGCTGACCTCGCTCGCGTCCTCCGGCCCGGCGAATGGCGCCTCGTAGAGACCCGCGCCGCGCCGGCGTCCCCAGGGGCTGGGGCCTGCGCCGGGCGAGACCGATTCCACGCTGGCCGCCTTCAGTTCTCCTTCGTCGAAACAGATACCTAGCCCCGGCGCGTCGCCCAACACGATCCAGCCATCCTCGATCCGGTTGTCCGCCCTCATCACCTTGTCCCATCCCGAGGCGACGACCTCCATCATCATATGGTTGGGCAGCGATGCCGCAAGGTGAGCCATGAAGTTGCACGGGCAGCCCATCATCGACACGGGGAGTTCGAAGCCGTAGGCCAGGTGCGCAACCTGAATTGCACCCGTGATCCCCGAGGTCCCGCTACCGATCTGCACTACGTCCACTGCCTCGTTGGCGATGAGGGGCATGAACTGGCCGATGCTGTCCAGGTTCTCGCCCGTGGCCACGGCCGCCTTGATGCCGCAAGAGACTCTACGCAGGCCGCGGTAGTCCCATCGCCGGGCCGGCTCCTCCGCCCACGTGATGTCGTATCGCTCCTCGAACCGGCGTATGTGGCGGATAGCCTGCTTCGGAGACCAGTACTCGTTGGCGTCCACAAGCAGAACTGGCTTCTTGCCTGACTTCGACAGGGCCTCCTGCATAATGCCCAGCCGCCGCAGGTCGGCTTCCTCGTCCAGGCCAACCTTCAGCTTGCCGGCCGGTATCCCTTTCAACGCCATCCCCTCATAGAAGGCGTACAGATCCTCGTCCGACAGCGGCGTGTCGATCCCGCTGGCGTAAGCCTTCACCCGCCGCGTCGAGGCGCCGAGCGTCCGCCACAGCGGCTCTCCCTGTACCTTCGCCTTGAGGTCCCACAGGGCCACGTCGATCGACGAGAGGGCGCTGCTTACGATGCCCAAGTTCCCACCCTTGAAGACCTTGTCAACCATCCGCTTCCAGTGGCCCCTCACGCCCCCGGGGTCACGCCCGAGCAACAGATCGTCTACGAGAGGGTGGATGTGGCTCCTGTCTGCCGGGGCCGCTGTCGAAACGCCCGTGACGCCCTCGTCCGTGTCCACGAAGACTGCGACAGATGCGCCTCTATCACGGCCCCCGGGGCTGTTGGCGTCGCCCAGGCGCCGGGCCAGCGCAATCTCGAACAGAACCGTTCTGACGCCAGTGATCTTCATCGACCTGGGTCCGCTTCCTCCCCGGCCTCACCGCCGGTCGGTTCGGACGCGGGCCCTTCCACCAGGTCAAGTGCCATCACGGCGACCAGATGACCCCGGTACTGGTTGTGCTCAAGCGTGTGCCACCCAAGACGCAAGTAGAAGCTCTCCTTGTCGGGCGTGTACAGGTGCAGGCGCTCTACACCCAGTGCCGTGGCCTCGCCGGCGATCCGTCGCACCAAGGAGGACCCGATGCCTCGCCTGCGATACTCGGGCGCTACGTACACGCTGGCCAGCCAGGGAGAGAGCTGCGGCCGGATGTCCATATCTTGGGTGACCAGGCTGGCGGAGCCGAGTAGTTGATCTCCGGCAAGCGCGATGACCGTCGTCGGAATGTCGCTGCGTCCGCGCTGTGCCAGAAGGTGGGCCGCGCAGCGTTCGACTGAGCTACCCGGGCTCAGGTAGCTGAACTGCTCGTGGTGCCACTCGGCCAGGGTTGGGATGAGATCGGGATGGTCCGCCAGGTACTCTATGCGCGATGCTGGCAAAGTCCCTCCTGCTCGGTTAGGATGGATCAGTTGGAATGGGGCTCTCTGCGGCGCAATGTTAGTAGAAATGGGCGAACCTGTCAATCTCGTGAGTGGCCGGACGGCCAAAGCGGACGCAGTCCACCACGAAGGCACCGAGTTCACTGAGGAATCCAGGAATCCTATCTTGACTCCGTGTTCTCTGTGTCTCCGTGGTGCCGCTCTTC
The DNA here is from genome assembly GCA_030596915.1 of Chloroflexota bacterium. GTDB lineage: Bacteria > Chloroflexota > Anaerolineae > B4-G1 > B4-G1 > JAUVSX01. The sequence continues at coordinate 2,491 of JAUVSX010000420.1, forward strand.
GGTCAGGATAGGAATCCTGCCCTGCAGGTGCATTGCGACGGCCTGGCCGGACGACGGGATGGGAATCCTACCCTACGGGTGCGGCTCGCGGCGGAACTGGCGGTTGTAAAGCTCCGCGTACGAGCCCCCAGCGGCCAGCAGTTCGTCGTGCGTGCCCCGTTCGATGATCCGGCCTTCCTCGAGTACCAGCACCTGATCCGCGTCCCTGATTGTGCTCAGCCGGTGCGCGATCACAAAGGATGTGCGCCCCTTGAGCAGCTCCCCAAGGGCTTGCTGAATCAGCAGCTCTGTACGGGTGTCGACACTGGACGTGGCCTCGTCGAGGATCAGGATTCGGGGCTCGGCCAGGACGGCGCGGGCAATCGAGATCAGTTGTCGCTGTCCCTGGCTCAGGTTGTGGCCACGGTCGCCGAGCTGCGTGTCATACCCCTCGGGGAGACGCGAGATGAAGACGTCTGCGTTCGCGAGCTTCGCAGCGGCCTTGACCTCTTCGTCACTGGCGTCCAGACGGCCGTAGCGAATGTTATCCATTGCCGTGCCCGAGAACAGGAACGTGTCCTGCAGCACCACGCCAATCTGCCGTCGCAGACTGTCGCTCGTGACCTGGCGCAGGTCGTAGCCGTCCACGCGGATGGCGCCCTCATCCACATCGTAGAACCGTGTTATCAAGCTCGCGGCCGTCGTCTTGCCCACGCCCGTCGGACCCACGAAGGCAATCGTCTCGCCAGGCTCGGCAACGAAGCTGATATCCTGGAGCACAGGCTCCGCCTCATTGTAGGCGAAGCTGACGTGGTCGATCTCGACGCGACCCTGGATAACGGGAAGAACAACGGCGTCCGGGGCGTCAGTGATCTCCGGCTCAGTGTCCAGCAGCTCGAAGACTCGCTCGGCGCCCGCGATCGCCGACTGCAGTTGGGCGTAGAGGTTGGCGACCATGCGCACGGGTTGGTAGAACCGCTGCACGTACATGATGAACGCCACGATCTCGCCCAACGTGGCGAGAGGCGGATCGCGCAGCACCAGATAGCCGCCATACCCGGCGACGGTGGCGATCGCTATGGTGCTCAGCACGTCCAGCGTGGGCGAGAATGCCGACAGCACCGATTCCGCCTCAACGTTGGCGTCGCGGTTGGCCGCGTTGACCGTCTGGAAGTCGGCGATGTTCTCGTCCTCGCGCGAGAAAGCCTGGACCTCGCGGACTGC
>JAUVSX010000143.1 GCA_030596915.1 Chloroflexota bacterium
CCGTCTAGTAGAGGCCATCCGTCTAGTAGAGGCCATCCGTCTAGTAGAGGCCATCCGTCTAGTAGAGGCCATCCGTCTAGTAGAGGCCATCCGTCTAGTAGATGGTCGGTCCGGCATCGGGGTAGTAGTCGTAGAACCCGCAGGCGCTGTTGGGCCCGCTCTCTGTTATACCCTCCAGATCGCCCTCCGCGTGCCTGCTAATCAATGTCCGGGAGGGTAGCCATTGGGCGTGACCGTCAAGGAACCCGAGGTTCACGCCGCCAAGGTGTCGAGTGAACCGATTGGCAACGGCTGGATCCCTGAAGAAGGAACCATCGCCGGGCGGGTAGATGGTCTCCAGTGGGTTGCTCCAGTCGGCCCAGGCGCAGACGTCCACGCCGCACTCCGCCGCGCAGATGTCGGGGTAGGCCCAGCCACCCAAGTTCTGGTCATAGACTAGGGCGCCGGCGTCGCCGACGATGACGTAGTTCACAGGGTCCTGGATCGTTGCGAGCTTCTTATCGGCGTTCAAGGCCATATTGAAGCCCAGCGACATCGTGAATGCCCCCTTCACGATGTCCTCGCGCACCTGTCCGTAGGCCAAGCGGTTCTGCACGATGCTATCGGTGACCGTGCCGCCCCAGCCGTTTGGATAGCCGCCAAAGCACGGGGCGATGCACTCGCAATCATGGCCTTCGCCCCAAGCCACCCCCCATTCGCCGGGGTGCTCGACGAACAAGTACCGGGCCCAGTCCTGGTGTGGGTAAATGAAGCCGGCGCCGCCTACCAGCTTAGCACTTGGACAGTTGTACACCTCGCGGTTCTTGACGTACTCATCCAGGATCACAGGCCATTGAAGGTAAGGGTTGCACACGTGTGAAAGGTGGTCCATGCACCAGTCTGGGTCGTCGCTTTGGGAGCCGAAGTAGCCCCTGACTACTTGCCGATGCTCGCTGGGCGGAAGCGTATCGTTGTTGTCCGCTAGGTACATCTGGAGGGCCAGGGCGATGTTCTTCACATTGGACAGACATACCGCCTTGCGTGCACTCTCGCGCGCCCTCGCGAAGACCGGGAATACCATTGCGGCTAGAATCCCGATGATCGCGATCACGACCAACAGCTCAATTAGGGTGAATCCGTGACGCCTTCTGAGCATTGCTGTCTCTTCTCCTTCATTCTTGCTCTAGCTCTCGTCCTCGCCCGCAATGCACGTGCTCACACCAAACCGACACACCGCACCGCCATTCGCTGCATCACCTCCTTGCATCTGCGAGAGTGGTCCCAGGTAGTTTGCCTAGGCTGCCATAGACCGGGTCCACAGCCAGCCGCGGGGCTGCGAGTCGTTGCTGTGGGGTACGACCATCGCTGTCCAGCAGCCAGTGCACGATCAAGTCGCCAGCGATTTCTCCCATCTCGGACGCCGACCACTCAGCGGCCACAAGCGGTATCGACATGGAAGGCACACGCCAGGCCGGACAACAGACACAGCCCACAGCCGCCTGCTCTCCGATGCTAAGCTCCGCATGCTCGAGTGCCCGCGAGACTGCCGGTAGATCATCCGCGGAAACGCAGAACAAGCTCATACGTTCACATCGAGCTATCTGAGCCAACTCCTCCGCCAACACTGCCATGTCTTTGGCGCCGTCAAGCCTGATCTCATCCGCGTCGCTCGCCACCAGACCGTGGCCGGCCACGGCCATATTGTGCCCCGCGACCCGCTGCGCGAAGCCAGCCGGCTTCTTGCCGACGACACGTGCAACAGTGCCGCCCGACCAGCGGATTAGCCAATCCGTAACAATCAGGCTGCCGAGGCGCTCGTCGCAGCCCACAAAACCGGCGACTGCTTCCTGAGGCTGCTGGCCCACCTGAAAGACCGGGATGGCCATCCGGGAGAATGTCCGGAGGTGCTCCGCGTTGGCCTCCTGGCACGCCACCGACAACACCACCGCGCGCGGTCGCATATGCAAGAGCCGTTCGACCTGTGACGCGAGCACTTGCTCGGAGGTCATGCTGCTCCGCTCGTCGGTGCTGCACACAATCAGGTGGATGCCTGCGTCTGCCAGGCGGCGTTCCAGTCCGCCGACCACCTCCGCGAAGTATGGTCCGCCTTCCGCATATGGGGCAAGCACAGCGACAAGATCGTTCTCCGCCTCTTCAGTGGAAGCTAGACGTCCAGCCACGCGATGCCCTACGCCGGGCCGCGATCGCACCAGCCCCAGCTTGGACAGATCGGACAAGGCTCGACGGAGCGTACCTCGGCTGACCTCGAAGCGGGTGCACAGGTCGGCTTCGGAAGGCAGGAAAGTCCCCCTGGGGTAGAAGCCGGCGACGATATCGCGCCTTAGCCTAGTGGCCACTCTCTCGTAGAGAAGGTCTCGACCCACGTTCTCTGTTGGCCTGTCGTCTGCCATGCGAGGCTGCCCTGCGCGAGGGTGTGTCAACTCCCTGCGGGAGTTGACACATCTTGTACAAGTATGATACATGTATAGTCACGATCTGTCAACCCCTTGTGGGGACCGAAGCAGGGGATCCAGCGGGCGGCCGGGTGCAGTCTGCTCGACCGAACACTCGTCGTCTCAGGAGAGGTGCGGTATGAAAGTCGTGCTGATCGGTGCAGGCAGCGCGGATTTCGGCACCGGGAATCTCGAAGCTCTGATGCGCTGCGAGAAGCTGCATGGGGCCGAGCTGGCGCTTGTGGACATAGACCAGGAGCGTTTGGGACTGATCGAGGGGCTGGCCGCGCGCGGCAACTCGGAGTGGGGTAGCGGAATGCGGCTGCTGGCCACGACAGAGCGCCGGGAGGTGTTGGAGGGGGCGGACTTCGTAGTGGTGTCTGTGGCGGTGGACCGGGAGGATAGGTGGCGGTTGGATTTCGAAACGACACTACCGTTCGGGCTGCGCCAGCCCTACGCCGAAAACGGTGGGCCTGGGGGGCTGGCTCACTCGCTGCGCAACATCCCCATAGTGGTGGGGATTGCGCGAGACATGGAGGAGCTCTGCCCCGATGCGTGGATGCTGAGCTACACGAATCCGGTTCCCCGGATAACAGCCGCAGTGCACCGTCATACCTCTATCAAGGTCGTTGGCCTCTGCCCCTCTGTATACATCCTCGAGGATCAGGTTTCCCAGGTGCTGGACCTGCCGACGGACAGGATTCATGTGGTCGGGGGGGGCCTGAACCACTTCGGATGGGTGCTGGACATTCGCGACACGGCCACCGGTGAGGACCTCTACCCAGCTTTCCGCGAGAAGGCTCGGATGGGGGACGCCTCCTGGTGCCCGCTCTCGCGAGCATTGTTCGAGCGGACAGGATACTTCCCGTACCCAAGCGACGACCACATCTCGGAGTACCTCAACCTGTGCCATCACCCGGAGCACAAGCCATGGCAGCGCTGGGGACTGCACCAGTACGACTACCGCGAGCACTCCGCCGAACGAGAGGCACTCTGGGGCCGGGTAAGAGAGGTGGTGCACGGCGGCGCACCCCTGGACCGCGTAGGGGAAAGCGCGGAGCAGGAGATGACAGTCCCGATGATCAGGGGGCTTGGGTTTGGCGAGGAAGTGGTGATGCCAGGCATCAACATCCCCCACGACGGCCACATCCCGAACCTGCAGCGAGGTGGGATTGTGGAGGTGCCGGCTGTCGTCACCGCCCACGGCGCACACGGCATCGTGATCGGCGAACTCCCGGAGCCGATAGCCGGCTGGTGCAATCTGCAGATCTCCATCTGCAACCTGGCGGCCGATGCCGGTGTGACCGGTTCCCGGGAGAAGGCCCTACAGGCGCTGCTGCTGGACCCGATGGTGAACGACATCGAGCAGGCGGAGAGGATCCTGGCAGCCTACCTGAAGGTGCATGCTGACTACCTGCCGCAGTTTGTGTAGCACCCACGATGGGTCAACACGCCACGATGGGTCAAGCGGTCCCAGCTACTTTCTGCCGATCGACCGACGGCTGTGGAAAGCACGGGTGTCCCCACCCGCACGCACGAGGGTCGGATAGACCGGATGCCCGTGCGATGCTGCAAGCAGGTTCAGTCCTGAGCAAACAAGGAGGAGCAGAGTGAAGCCCACGAAGGTAGTAATCATCGGAGCAGGAAGCGCAGACTTCGGGCCGGGGATGCTGGCCGACGTTATGGGGAACTCGGAGTTCAAGGGGAGCACGTTGGCGTTGGTGGACATCGATCCGACGCACCTCGAACTGATCGGATCGGTGGCGAACCGCATGAACGAGACCTGGGAGGCGGGAGTCAAGGTCGAGACCACGACGGATCGGAGGCGCGCGCTCCCCGAAGCCGACTTCGTGCTGGTGGCGATAGAGGTCGAGCGCATGAAGCGCTGGCAGATGGACTTCGAGGTGCCGCTCAAGCACGGCCTGCGGCAGCCTTTCAGCGAGAACGGCGGCCCGGCCGGGTTCGCACACGCGGCGCGCAACATCGCCCTCGTGACGGGGATATGCAAGGACATGCGGGAGCTGTGTCCCGACGCCTGGTTCTTCAACTACGCGAATCCGGTGCCCAGGATCACCCTCGCGGCATTCAAGTACGGGGGCATTAAGGCGGCCGGCTTCTGCCACGGCATCGGAATCGCCTATGAGAACATCGGCAACCTCCTGGACATCCCCGAAGAGGACCTCGACATCAAGGCCGCCGGCCTGAACCACTTCACGTGGGTCCTGGACGTGAGAAGGCAGTCCACCGGCGAGGACCTGTACCCCGCGCTGCGGGCCAAAACGAGCGACTGGCCAGAGGGATTCGATCCGCTGTCGCGCGATCTGCTGGAGGTGATAGGCTTCTACCCGGTATGCGGCGATTCCCATGTCGCTGAGTACCTACAGTGGGTTTGTGACCCGCGGACTGAGCCCTGGAAGAAGTACAAGCTCAACCCCCCGTGCCTCGGCCGCAGGTCCGATGGCGGAGAGCGGCGAGAAAAGATTCAAGAACTCACGGACATGGCGGAAGGTAAGAGATCGATGGATGAGTACCGAGAGGGATCGGGAGAGCGGGCGGTTGCGACGCTGGTGGCGATCGTGAAGAACACCAACTCATACGAGTTGGCCATCAACATCCCCAACGAGGGTTACATCCCGAACCTCCCGCACAACGCCATCGTCGAGGTGCCCGCGCTGGTCAGCGCCATCGGTATCCGCGGGCTGCCCATGGGCGACCTTCCGGAGCCCGTGGGTGAGTTGTGTCGTCGCGAGGTGGCCGTTGCCGAGCTGGCAGTGAAGGCGGCCGCGACCGGAGAGAAGAGAACGGCCCTTCACGCCCGGCTGATGGACCCAATGGTGACGGACATCGAGCAAGCGAAGGGCATCCTGAACGACTACCTGAAGGTGCACGGCGACTTGCTTCCACAGTTCCGCACGTAGTCGGTAAGGACAATCCGGGGAAACTGCCAGGGCGTCGCTGGAGCGGCGGGCCTCGTATAGCCCGCGCTGGGCGAGGGCATGTGTCGTGGATCTTCAGAAGCGGACGCCGAACTTGCTCCCCCGTCCGCGGGTTCCGGTGACGCCGGCCGCTGCAGAGGCGTGAATGGAACGCGACCGGGCGACAGCGTTCGAGACGCAGGGCAGGAGCGCCAATCCCATCAGCCTGCGCGCGGTGCTGTTGGGCGCTCTTGGTGTGGCCCTCCTCGCCGCCGTCAACCCCTACACGACGTTCGTCCTGCGCGTCTGGTCAGTGGGATCCGGGTCGCTGCTGAGCGGCGCCGTCGTCGTGCTGTTTCTGCTCGTCTTCGTCAATGGCGCCCTGCTGCGTTTCTTCCCTTCCCGCGCCTTCACCCGCGGCGAACTCCTGGTGGCCTACGGCATGATGATTGTGTCTGTCGGCCTCGCCATGCAGGGCGGCCTGCTGTACATCGTCAGTGCCACCACATACCCGTTCTATATGGCCAGCCCCGAAAACGCATGGCAGCAGCTGATCTGGCCGCACGTTCCACTCTGGCTGCGGCTGGGCGGCCTGGAGGCCAACGAGTGGTACTGGGAGGGGCTGTCGAAGGGCGGGAGGATTCCATGGGGCGCCTGGACGACCCCGATGCTGGCATGGTTCTCCTTCACCCTCGCGCTGATGGGAGCCATGTTCTGTCTGGGCGCGCTTTTGAGCCGAGACTGGGTCGAGCGCCAACGCCTGACCTTCCCCCTCGTGCAAGTGCCCCTTGCCGTAACCGGAGACGACCCGCACCCCAGCCTTCGCAAGAGTATCCTCAACAGCAAGATATTCTGGCTGGGGTTTAGCATCCCGGCAGTCTTCTCGATCCTCAACTGGCTCAACGCGATCTACCCCAGTGTGCCCACAGCCCACCTCTCCGGCATGGAAGTGGGGCGCAACTTCGCGGGCATGGGGCTGCCGTGGAGCGTTCTCTCCGACATGACGATCTCCATCCTCTTCCCGGTCGTCGGGATCTCCTGCTTGCTCCCAGGCGAAGTCTCGCTGAGTCTTTGGCTGTTCTACCTCCTCTACCGGGTGCAGCTTTTGCTCTGGGCCAGTTTCGGTATCGCCGAGGGAGCCCAGTCGGCCACCGCCATCAACCCACGCGTCTTCGTGGGGTTCGAGGAGGCGGGGGGGTTCATTGCTTTGACCGCGGTCGTCCTCTACCAGTCTCGCGGAGCCATCCGCTCTGCCCTGCTGGCACTCGCAGGGCGGCAGAGACCGGAGCTTGATCTCCATGGACCGCTACAGGGACGGTGGGCCGTCATGGGCTTCATCCTCACGAATGCCTTTATGTTCTGGTGGGCGATACGGGCCGGCATGTCGTGGTGGTCCTTCGCCGGGCTGATCGGGCTCTTCTATGCAGTGCTGATCGGGGCCTCGCGGCTGGTCGCGGCCGGCGGCGTGATGTTCGTAGACACCGGCTTCTACCCGCGGGGTGTAATGCTGCGGACAGTGGGCGCATCCGCCATCGGGCCGACCTCGCTCACAATGTATGCCTATCTCTCGGTCATCTACATGTATGACCCCATGAACCTGGCGATGCCGCAGATGATGAACAGCTTCAAGCTGCTTCAGGCTGGACGGCTGCGCGGCAGGATATGGCCGTGGGCCACCGCGCTCTCGATCGCTGTCATGCTCGTGGTAGGGCTCGTGGCGTTGCTGTATGTGAACCACTACTACGGCGGTGCAAATCGCACCTGGCTTTACGACTACCCCCAGTGGACCTTCAGCGAGCCCGAGGGCACGCTCCACGATCCGGAAACGCCAGACAACATGCTTCGCGCCGCACTCCTGATCGGAGCGATGTTCATGCTCTTGCTGGTCTGGCTCAACACCACCTTCGTCTGGTGGCCTTTGAGCCCTGTCGGATTCATCATGGCCAGCTCGTGGAGCGGCAACTGGCTGATGTGGGGCAGTGTCTTCATCGGCTGGGCGGTGAGCGTGGCAATCCGGCGGTGGGGCGGCTTCCTCTTATACAGGA
>JAUVSX010000201.1 GCA_030596915.1 Chloroflexota bacterium
CGAGCCGCCGGATGACCTCCCTGTACCGTCGCGGGCCCTCGCGGACGCGATAGGTAAGGTCACGCCGGCGCTCCCCGACCACCATCAGTAATCCACGACGAGAGTGCTCGTCGTGTTTGTGTATCTTCAGGTGTTCGGTCAACTGGGTGATACGAGTGGTCAGTAGTGCAATCTGCACCTCAGGCGCGCCTGTGTCGTCGGGCGATCGCCTGTACTCTTGTATTACGACTTCTTTCTCAGTTCGACTCAGTGCCACTCTGTCCTCCTTGGTCCACACACGAGAGGGCTTGGTGTACGTTGCTCGATTCAGTGGCGTGATTCTACCACGATTCGGTCTCTGGCGCAAGCTGCTGGCTGCCCCACTCAGGTTGTGGACCCTTCCGGATCGCGGTAGAATCCTGATCCGCGGATGATACCGTGTTCAGCAGGCAGGAGCTCTGTGACTCTCGCCGAGGGCCTAGGGTCGGCTTGTACTTCCACCAGACCAATGCATCCGCGCGCTCAACCAAGGGCAACGCCTCTCCGGCAGCGGTCCTTCGTTCGTACGGCAACGCCACCCGGCGCCCGAACGCTCGGCGGAACAACGGTTGGTCGGGTTCAGCCATAGGTATCGCCAGGCCAGAAGTGAGGGTAGTTGTCTAGGACTTCGCAGCCAAGTGTCCAGCAAGCAGTCGAGGTGACCCAGGCGGCTGGGCTTATCGCCTTGGGGAGCGTCGCCAGCCGCGTGTTGGGCGTGGTGCGCGAGATTGTCAAAGCGGGCCTATTCGGCGCCACAGGTTCGGTGAGCGCCCTCGAGGTCGCCATTCGTGTCCCCCTGATCATCTACGAGCTTCTTGTTGGTGGCATGATCAACTCCGCTCTCGTGCCCATTCTGTCCGACTACGCCTCACCGCAACGGCGTTCCGAGCTGTGGCATCTGCTGAGCGTGATGCTGAGCGTTGCCGTGGTCCTGCTCTCGGCCTTTGTGGTACTGGGCGAGCTGCTGGCGCCACAGATCGTGTGGCTAATGGCCGGTGGCCTCGACCCCGCGCTTCAAGCTGAGGCCACGGGATTGCTCCGCATCATGCTGCCCGTGATTCTGTTTCTGAATCTGGCCGGCATCGTGTCCGGCGCCCTGTACGCGCTCAAGCGATTCGCCTACCCTGCCTTCACCGCTGCCGTATTCAATGCTGCCACCGTGGCAGCGGCTGTGGTTCTGGGAGACCGGCTGGGCGTTGCGAGCGTGGCCCTGGGCGTGCTTGCCGGCTCCATCCTCCAGTTGGCGGTGCAGTGGCCCGGGCTTCGTGACGCCACCCTGCGGTTCGTCCTTGACGTCAGACACTCAGCCCTGCGACGAATCGGTCGCCTCTACGTGCCCATCGCCATTGGTTTGATCGTTGATCTGTTCGCCGTTGCGCTGAGCTACAACCTCGCCTCGCGTACCGGCGACCAGAGCATCCCGTGGATGCAGTACTCTGCTACGTTGATACAGTTGCCCTTGGGCCTCGTCTCCATAGCTGTCTCGATCGCCATCTTGCCGACGCTTTCGCGGCAGGCGACTGAGGAAGAGGATGATGCGTTCAGGACTACGCTGGCCTACGGTCTGCGCCTGATTCTTGCGCTGACGATTCCCGCGACCGTTGGCCTGTGGATTATGGCGAGCCCGATCGTTGAGCTGGTCTTCGAACACGGCACCTTCACTCCTGCGGATACAGTGGCGACAGTGTCTGCACTGAGGTTCCATCTTGTGGGCCTCATATTCGCCGCCGTTGACCAGCCACTGATATTCGCGTTTTACGCTCGGAAGGACACCTGGACTCCGGCGCTGGTCGGGGTTGCGACCGTGCTCCTGTACGTGATCCTTGCACTGGTTCCGACTCTCTTCGTGCCCCTGACCCTGAATCGTCTCATCTTGGCGAACTCGCTCAAGTGGGCTGCGCACGCGCTGATCATGCTTGTCCTGCTGCGCCGCCGCATGGGTGGCCTGCAGGGGCATGGCGTGTGGCGCCTGCTCGTCAAAGCGTGCGTCGCGTCGGCGGTGATGGGCGGGTTCGTCTACGTTGTTATCGTACTGATGGCGCCGCGCGTTCCGGCGGGGCTGCTGGGTGAGGTGGTGCTGGCCGGAGTGGCGGGCATCGCGGGGGCCGCCGTCTACGTTGCGATGGCCGTCCTCCTACGGATGGAAGAGGTCCGCGTGGTTGGGAAGGCCTTTCTGGGGTGGGGGAAGGGGTTGACCCGGCCTTCGCGGCAGACTATAATCCCGCCCATTCTGGAAGCGGAGAACGTGGACGCGATTTCGGAGAAGGTTAAGCTCCCACCTGTCCGTGCCACCCGGTATGACGAGGATTACTTCTTGGGCGCCTGCGAGGGCTACGAGGAGTTCGTCACTACTGAGGGGGCGCATCTGTCGCGCCGGCTGAGCCAGGCTTTCGAGGTGGCCCAGGTTAGCGCGGGAATGCAGGTGCTGGACATTGGCTGTGGTCGTGGCGAGATCCTCGGTCGCTGCGCCCGGCTTGGCGTGCAGGCGTACGGTGTCGACTACGCGCCCGTCGCGGTACGCATGGCGCGGGAGGTTGTTGACAAGGCTTCCGCAATAACGGCTTCCGCAATAACGGCTTCCGGAAACGAGGCTTCCGGAGGAGATGCCTCGAGAGACGGGGCCCCAAGACGGGGTGACGGACCCCACGTGTACCAGGCTGATGCCAAGCGGCTGCCGTTCCCGGATGGCGTTTTCGACCGTGTGTTGATGTTCGACCTGGTTGAGCACCTGCATCCGTGGGAGCTTGATCGCGCGCTGGCCGAAGCGCGCCGAGTGCTTACACGGGATGGACGGCTGATCATCCACACGGCGCCTAACGCCTGGTATGATCGGTTCGCGTATCCCGTGGTGCGGCTCGTGCGGATGAGCGTGGGGCAGAGCAGGGGCTACCCGAGGGATCCCCGCTCGATCATACCCGACAACGTCGATGTGCACGTCAACGAACAGAGCGTAGTGAGCCTGAGGCGCTACCTCAGACGGGCTGGGTTCCGGGCCAGCGTGTGGCTCGATACGCCGCCACAGCACCGGCGAGAGGGGGCGGTGTTCCGGCTCGCCCGCCATGTGCTCTTCCGGTGGCGCCCGTTCCGCTGGTTCTTCGAGCGGGAGGTGTTTGCCGTGGCCGAGGGGACAGGGTCCGGCCACACGGCGAAAGATGAGCAGCCCGATGATCCGCGCGGTGTGGGTGCAGTGTGACAGACCGTCGCCGAGTCGATGACCTGTCCACAGAGGAACTTGCGAAGCTGCTGCGCATCCGCAGGCGCGAGGAGCGGCTCAAACGCGCGCGCCACGTCGCGAGGGATGGCGAACAGAAGGGGTCCGGCCGGGCCTACCCGAACGGCAGGCAACCATCCGAGCTCGACGTGGCGGCTCACGTTGGACCTCAGACGGAGGAAGCAGACGCAGCGGACAGCGGAAACTATGGGTCAGCGCAGGGGTTGCGGCGGCGCCGCATACGCGACAGGGCGCTCGTGGTGGTGGAAGCGGTCCTTGCGGTCGCGCTGCTCGCAGTGCTTGTTGGCTCGCTGGGGACCCTGCGGGAGGTCAACGAGGCGTCGCGCAAGGCCCAGCAGATGGTCGTCCCCACGGCTACGCCCCTGATTCGCGTCGTTGTGCTACCGGCAGGTCACACCCCGCCGGATTCGCCTGGCGGCGCGGCCCCTGAGGAGATTCCGGCACACCTGCGCGACCGGATAGACGCCATCACCCCGCTGCCGGTGCCCACGTCGGGACCGGAGCAGGTGACAAGGATTCGGATACCTTCCATCGGGGTGGATGCCCCGGTCGTGGAGGGGGATGACTGGGAATCGCTCAGGCAGGGGGCCGGGCATCACGTCGGGAGCGCCAATCCTGGCGAGCAGGGGAACTGCGTCATCTCGGCCCACAATGATATCTTCGGGGAGATCTTCCGTAGGCTATCCGATGTTGCGCTGGGCGATGAAGTGCTCGTTCACACCGTGCGCCAGGTTCACCGGTACGTGGTGACGCAGAAGCGCATCATTGAGCCTTCGGAGGTGAGTGTCATGCACCCAACCTCTGGCCCGATCTTGACGCTCATCTCGTGCCACCCTTACGGGGTCGATACGCATCGCATTGTCGTCACGGCTGAGTTGCAGTCCTAGGAGGAGATGGTAACGGTATGTCGAAGAAATCACGCCGCGCGCGCCGAAGTGCCCAACAACCCCGGCTCTCAGCCGCTCAGATGGTACGGCCGGGGGTGAGTGAAGCCGCGGCTGAGGCGCGTGCAACGGAACAGCGACCGTCCGCGGCGGGCGAGCCTGACCTGCGGGCGGAGTACCAATATGTGATCAGCGATCTCAGGCGCATTGGCGTCATCGCCGCGGCGATGATCGGCCTGCTAGTCGTGCTCGCGCTAGTGCTGACCTGACCTGACTGGTGCAGAGGGGCTCCTGCGCACGAGGCGACGGACAAGCGGCAAGGGCGTAGCTTCGTCCACGGCCGCACCACGCTCCAAGCGAGAGTCCGTGGGGCGATAGAGCGCCCGGACGGTAGCGGCGGACGGCGAGCCAGAGCTACGTCGCCCCTACAGACGCCCCGGGCGTGGTCGCGCGGGCGATCGAGGACAGGCCCCACGAGATAACGAAGTGCAGCAGGATCGCCAGCCACAGGTTCTGCGTCTTCCAGAACAGGATTGCGCTCAGAACGGCTAGCGCGGCGCGCACGAGCAGTGAAGGAGCCTGCTCGGGAATGGTCAGCCCCTGTCGCCATTCCGGGTTGAGCGCTGCCTCCAGCGCTACCACGCTCAGACCTGCCCAGATGCCCCAATACGCGCCCTGTGCGTGGGACCGCAGCGCGATCAGCGGGGCGTTGCGGTAGAAGGACCAGTGGGCCTCGTGATAGACCGCCTCCCGCAGATGTGTCCACCCGGAAACTGGGGCGGGCACCGTGTCCTCTCGGAAGTCAGCGGCCGCCAGCGCGCGCCGGTACGCCCACCAGGCTATCAGAAGGAACACGAACACGGCGGCTCCCGCTGCGGCAGTCCACCCCGTATCGCGAGCCCAGTTCAGCCAGTTCTGGGCGATGATACCGCTCGCATCTGTTCCCCCTGCCGATGGTAGCTCGAAGGGCTGTAGGCCAAGGAACCTGGTCGTGACCGCGTCGTGGCCAAACAGGAGAGCTGCGAAGGGCACACCGATGTAGTAGAGCAAACGTAGGAACTGGTACAGCGTGGCTGACCACGGTTGTGCTACCAGTTGGGCGACGTACGAGCCGACTGGGCCTGAGCGCGGTCTGCGAAAGAACCAGGCCACGTTTGTGGAGACCACGGCCAAGACGAACGAGTAGCCCAACCATATCCACGCTTCGTTCAGTCCAACGGGCGGCTCGGGCACAGGCCGATCCTCTCCTTCCTCGGGCTTCGCCGCATTCTACCCGCCCACCGCGAATCGTCAAAGGCGCGCCGCTGGGTATTGCCACAGAGTGATGCCTGAGACTAAGCTGCCTCGGCTTCGTCGAGGATGGGCGCACCTCATTTCTGTGGGCCGATGCGCAGTCCGACCCGGTGCTTCTCCGCCAAGCGGTGACCCTGCGTCGCCCCGTCCCCCAAGATGCACGCCAGCTTGACAGCCCTACGTGCGGAGAGGTGGGGATTGCCCCCAGACTGGCACACACCCTTGAGGATGCGGCACTGCGAGGATCGCAGCGCGTCACGTGGCGAGTGCTCGTCCGGCGATTCTGGATTCGCCAGGCTCCCGATTCGACCTGGGCGGCTTCGAGGCGCAGCGATCGGGTGCGTGTTGTGTGGTGCGTCGAAGCGTGCTAGACTCGTGGCTGACCTGCTATGCCGACGAACCTGCCCCCCGACTACCACAATGCGGAAGAGCGCTTCCGTGAAGCCACGACCACCCCGGAGAAGATCGAGCGTCTCCAGGAGATGATCAGCACCATCCCCAAGCACAAGGGGACGGATAGGCTGGGGGGACTCCTGAAGAAACGGCTCGCCAAGCTGAAAGACGCATCGCAGTCGAAAAAGGGCGTCAGCAGGCATGTCTCCGCTTTCAGCATCGGTGTGGAGGGCGCGGGGCAGGCTGTTCTGATCGGTCACGCGAACGTGGGCAAGTCGGCGCTCGTCGCGGCGCTGACGAACGCGACCCCCGAAGTGGCCGAGTACCCGTTCACGACCTGGACGCCCACCCCCGGAATGATGTCCTACGAGGATGTGCA
>JAUVSX010000293.1 GCA_030596915.1 Chloroflexota bacterium
AGACGATGTGCTGGACAGCCTGCAGTTCGAGGAGATGCTGCGGACGGGCGAGATCCTCACGCATGACGGCCGCCCACCGCGGGAAATCGTCTGGGTCCAGTGCGCCGGCTCGCGCGACCCGCACCTGCACCGTCCTTATTGCTCCAAGATCTGTTGCATGTACGTGGCCAAGCAAGCCATCGCGTTCCGCCGCCAAGCGCCAGAGGGGCAGGCCTACGTGTTCTACATCGACATTCGCTCGCAGGGACGAGGATACGACGAGTACGTCCAGCAAGCTATGGATGAGCATGGCGTCGTCTACCTGCGGGGCAAGGTGTCGAAGATCGTGAGACGCGGCCACCGGCTTGAGGTGTGGGGAGCAGACACGCTTAGCGGCAGCACGCTGCGACTGGGGGCCGACCTGGTCGTCCTCGCCACGGCAGCGGTCCCCAGTGAGGGCGCCGATGACCTGGGGCGACTTCTTCGGGCGCCGATTGACGAGAGCGGCTTCTTCGCAGAGGCACACCCCAAGCTACGGCCCGTGGAAAGTCTCACAGCCGGCATCTTCCTCGCAGGTTCAGCGCAATTCCCGAAGGACATCGCGGAGACGATCGCACACGCGTCGGGGGCAGCCGCCAAGGTGCTGCAGCTCTTCTCGCAGGACGAGTTGGTCGCCGAGCCGACCATCGCATTCGTGGACGAGGAGCTATGCGTAGGATGCGAGCGGTGCATACCGGCTTGTCCCTACGATGCCCGCAGCCTGCATCCGTGGCGCAACGTGGTGACCGTGAACGCGGCGCTGTGCCAGAACTGCGGCGCCTGCACCGTCGCGTGCCCCAACAAGGCGACCGCCGTTCATAACCAGACCCCCGAACAGATGCTCGCAGTCATTGAGGCGATGCTCGAGGGTGTCTAGACCACCTCGGTATCGTGGCCGGACACGGGCCGGGCCGCTTGCTACGTGCGCAACTGGGCAGGCACCCGACGGGAAGGCCGGGCGCCGCAGCGAAGCACGGCGCGTTCGCGAAGGCCGTCTCCACGCCCGCGATCAGCAAGTGCTTGGGTGTGGTTCAAGTTGCGGGCACTCCTCCACCGCTCCGCACGTGGGAGCGTCAAGGCGGCGTGCATCTTCAGCGACTGGGCGACGCAGGATCGCTGCGTGGCGCAGGACCACCGGGTCGCAGTGGGCATTCGCCCAAAGACTGGAATGCACCCAATTGCTTTGACGACTCCCGCTGCTTGGGCTATAATCACGGCGCTGCGAGCACGCGAGACTGCCAGATACTTCGATGAAGAGCCGCAGGTTGCTCAGGTCCTCCCTCCGCTGGCTGATCCCGGGCATGGGCGTGAAGCGATGGCTGGTGATGCTGGCCGTCGGCATCGCTGTCCTGAGCCTGGGCTTCGGTCTCCTGCTGCGCGAGTTCTACCCTCTACCGGGGGCGTTCTACTTCCTGACCCTGCAGTTCATCCCGCGGGGCTGGCGGGCCGGGCTGTTCGGAAGCGTGGGGCTGGCGATCGTAGCTCTCGCGCTTGTGCGCCTGAGCCAGACAATGCTGGAGCCATTCGTTGAAGTCGACGGAGAGATGCTGGTGAACGCCGTCTATCGCTATCGGCGCAGGGAGCGCGGCCCCAAGATCGTTGCCATCGGGGGCGGAAATGGGCTCTCTGTCCTGCTCAGGGGACTCAAGGAGTACACCTCACACCTCACTGCCATTGTCACCGTTGCCGACGACGGGGGAAGCTCTGGACGACTGAGGCGCGAGCTGGGCGTTCTGCCGCCGGGCGACTTCCGCAACTGCATCGCTGCGCTCGCCGACGACGAGGCCCTGACCACGCAGTTGTTCCAGTACCGGTTCGCGTCGACGGAGAAGGGATCCGAGCCTCGGCACGGGGGGAATGGCAGCGGGCTTGATGGCCATAGCTTCGGCAACCTATTCATCACGGCGATGGCGGAGGTAACCGGGAGCTTCGAGCGCGCGCTTCTGGAATCGGGGCAGGTACTCGCGATACAGGGGCGGGTGGTGCCCAGCACTCTCCACGATGTCACACTGATGGCCGATGTGCGGACGGAGCCTGTGGGATTCGATCGGGTCGCAGGGGAGTCGCATATCCCGATGGCCAATGGCGCCATTGAGCGCGTCTTCCTCGCGCCCGACGACGTTGCGGCATACCCCGAGGCGGTGCACGCGCTCTTGGAGGCTGATCTGATCGTCGCTGGCCCGGGGAGCCTGTATACGAGCGTGCTCCCCAACCTGCTAATCCGCGACGTGACACGAGCGATCGTCGCGAGCCGGGCGGCCAAGGTGTATGTCTGCAACGTCGCTACGCAGCGCGGAGAGACTGACGGATACGACGTCGGGGATCACGTTGAGGCTCTGGAAGCCCACACAGAGCCTGGCCTCTTCCCGGCTGTGCTGGCCAACGACAACTTCGACGTGTCCTTCGAGCCTCCCACAGGCGTCGAGCTGGTCTCGGTCAGTGAGCCGTCGGGAGCCGACTACGCGATCATCGGGGGAGACCTGATCGATCTTTCGTATCCGTGGCGGCACGATAGTGACAAGCTAGCGCGCACACTGATGCAGTTGATCGAGGAGGGCTAGCCGGCGATGCACCGTGTTGCCGCTGCCCACGTGACAGCGCCTGGAGCGTGCGCTGTTCCGAATCTGGCATAGGATAGACCACTTAAAGGAGCAATGAAATGACTGTGAAGATCGGTATCAATGGGTTTGGCCGTATTGGCCGGCAGGTTCTCAAGGCGATGAAGGAGAAATACGCCGACGAGTTCGACGTCGTCGCCGTCAATGACCTCTTTCCGCCTGAGACGAACGCTCACCTCTTCAAGTACGACTCTAACTTCGGCAAGTACGCCGGGACGGTTGAGGTCGTCGGGGGTGACATCGTCGTCGACGGCGACCGCATCAAGGTGTTCGCGGAGCGCGACCCGGCAAAGCTTCCCTGGGGAGACCTCGGCGCGGAGATCGTCATCGAATCGACGGGTGTGTTCCGGGACGGGGCAAGGGCTGCCGCCCACATCAGCGCTGGCGCCAAGAAGGTCATCATCAGCGCTCCAGCGAAGCCTGCCGACAGCGTCGACCTGACGATCGTGCTCGGCGTCAACGACGGCATGTACGACGCCGTCAACCACAACGTCCTCTCGAACGCTTCGTGCACGACCAACTGCCTGGCCCCAGCCGTCAAGGTTGTCTTCGACAACTTTGGCATTGTCAAGGGCATTATGACGACCATCCACTCCTACACCGGAGACCAGCGCATCCTGGACCTGGGCCACAGCGACCTGCGACGTGCCCGGGCGGCGGCGCTGAACATGATCCCGACGACGACGGGCGCGGCCAAGGCTCTGGCGCTGGTCATCCCTGAACTGAAGGGCAAGTTCGACGGAATGTCGATGCGCGTGCCAACGCCCACCGTGTCTATCGTCGACTTCGTGGCTGAGATGGAGAAGGCTGCCACTGCCGCGGACGTCAATGCTGCCTTCAAGGAGGCAGCCGAGGGTTCGATGTCCGGGATCCTAGGATACTCCGAGGAGCCGCTGGTGTCGATGGACTTCAAGGGTGACCCGCGGTCCAGCATCGTGGACGCCCCCAACACGATGGTGATGGGCGGCAACTTGGTCAAAGTCCTGGCCTGGTACGACAACGAATGGGCCTACTCGGTCAGGTGCTGTGATCTGGCCAAACTGATGGTAGACAAGGGCCTGTAGACAACGGCCGTCGAGGACGAGAAGCGGGCAGGTGCGCCTGGTCGCATCTGCTCGTTTCTCGCGTGTCACGCACAAGTGAGGACGTGAATGAGCAAGAAGACCGTTCGTGATATCGATGTCGAGCGCAAGCGCGTTCTCGTGCGCGTCGACTTCAACGTGCCGTTGAGGGAGGGCGCCATCGCCGACGACACGCGCATTCAAGCTGCGCTGCCGACGATCACCTACCTGCTCGAGCACGGCGCGGCGCTGATTCTCTGCTCGCACCTGGGTCGTCCCAAGGGAAAGGTCGTCCCGGAGCTGAGGATGGACCCAGTGACGGAGCGCCTATCGAAGCTACTCGATCGTCCGGTGAGGCAGCTCGATGCGTGCGTCGGGCCCGATGTGGAGGCAGCAGCCGCAGCACTCCAGCCCGGCGACGTGATCGTGCTGGAGAACACCCGCTTCTACCCGGAGGAGCGGGCGAACGATGCGGAGTTCGCCAGACAACTGGCGGATTTGGCCGACGTATACGTCAACGATGCCTTTGGCGCGGCCCATCGCGCCCACGCGTCGAACGAGGGCGTGGCGCACTACCTTCCCACCGTCGCTGGCCTGCTGATGGAGAAGGAGCTTGAGTTTCTCGGCCAGGCGACCGAAAACCCCGAGTTGCCCTACGTGGCCATCCTGGGCGGGGCGAAGATCTCCGACAAGATCGGTGTCATCGAGAACCTGTTGAAACAGTGCGACCGGCTTCTGATCGGTGGCGGCATGGCCAATACGTTCTTCAAGGCGATGGGCTTTGAGGTCGGGGACAGCCTGGTAGAGGACGCAGCGGTCCCCCAGGCTGAGGTGCTCCTCAAACAGGGGGGCAGTCAGATCGTGTTGACCGTGGACGCCGTGATCGCGGACGCCTTCGACAACCGCGCCAACACGAGGATTGTGGCGCCCAATGGGGTGCCCGCCGGGTGGCGCATCCTGGACATAGGACCGAATACGATTATGACATTCGAGTCGGCCCTGGGCGGCGCCAGGACGGTTGTATGGAACGGCCCGCTGGGTGTGTTCGAGATGCCCAAGTTCGCAAAGGGGACCTTCGCGGTGGCTCGCATTCTGGCCGGGATGGACGCGGTGACTATCATCGGCGGAGGCGACTCGGCGGCCGCGGTGAAACAGGCCGGCCTGGCTGACCAGATGTCGCACGTGTCGACCGGCGGCGGAGCCAGCCTTGAGTTCCTCGAAGGCAAGGTCCTGCCGGGAGTGGCCGTCATCGCGGAC
>JAUVSX010000454.1 GCA_030596915.1 Chloroflexota bacterium
AAGGTGTACAATGCGCGTCTGCCGAAAGTGGTCGATGACGGTCTGGGTGTCGGCGATATGCTGACGCGTCCGTTCGATGCTGGATTGCAGGCCGGCCAGCGCCTTCGCCGGAGTGCCACGGTACGTCTCCGGTGGAGTGAGCGGGTTCAGGTAAGCGCTGCGCGCCGCCCGGCCGAGAATGTCGCTGTCGCGCTGCATCCCGAACAGCACTGCGGTCGCCATGTGCTCTCCCCGGGGAATCGTGACCAGCAACGAGGGCGTATGCTCTAGGCTGCTGTCGAGTCGTTCGATGTTGGCGACAGGTATGGTGCCTAGCATCACGAACATATAGCGCATCTTGCGGAGTTCACCAAGGTCCACATCCAGATCCAGAATAGGCTCGAGCTGGGAAACATACCGATCCAGTTGAGCGAGCCTGTGCTGTTCTTCCTCCATCTCCTGAATGGGCGCTTGTGCCTCCTGCTCCAGGTGTTCCACGTCCATTTGGGCCACTTCCGGAGCGATCAGGTGCGGCGTCTCCGCAGGCGGAGGCCCCGGCTCGACTCCAATTGCCTCCATAATGGCCAGAATCCGCTGCTCGAGACTGGCATAGTCAGCGGCCCACGCCTGCCACTCATTGGTCTGACTGGATGCGTCGCCGGGGCTCAACTGATCCGCCGACGTCACGTGGAAGACGCCCGATTCTGCAAGTGCCTCAGTCACCGGCACCACATCGCGTTCAGGCACGACCAACTCGACCTTGCTCATCCTTCTTGGTCTGAACATGGGTGCGCTTAGCTCCTCGACCGCTCCCCTTACGGCCCCTGAGTCACTAGTATCGGCTCAAACACCTCTCGCGCAAGGTGTGACGCTTTGGCCTCGATGAGAGCTGTCAAGTTCTTGATCTCGCTCTCGCACAGTATCAGGTAGGCCAGCGGAATGCCGATGTGGAACGGGGTCCCTCTGAACGTGGCGCGGCACATACCCACGAGCCGTTCGTGGAGGCTGTGTTCCAGCATCGCCAGCCCGATGCCACTCTCATCTGCGTACTGTGCCGGATTCTCCAGGTCTGGATACACGTCCCGAACAACCTGAGCAATGCTGGCGCCAGCGGCGATGGCCCGAATGTGTTCATCTCGCACCCTGTATCCAAAGGGCAGCGTGTAGTTGATGATCTCCTGCTCCGACAGGTGGTGAAACACGCGGTACCGAATTGCCCACAGCAGGCTGTCGGTATCCAGCATTGTTCCCACGAGACGCAGAGCTTCGTCTCGGTCTCTTCCACGAAGCTGCTGAATACTCTGCCAGAGACCGCGACGATAGTCGAGATCCAGGGCCACGTCGAGGGGAAACAGATTCTTCTCAGTGATGTATCGGTCGAGGGCGTGTACGAGTGTGTCGTAGTAAGGCGTGTGTCGTGTGCGTTCGATGGCCTGCGCGACGCCTCCAGATTGGACCATTCTCTCCATGCCAGCCGTGTTCAGCGAAAAGTGCTCGGCGACGGGAGACAGCAAGTGCCGCACCCGATCCCACGATGCGCCGTTCTCAACCCCCCGCAGGGTGGCCTTCATATTGTCGACCTCGTGGGATTGCCAGAGTCGGGTCAGCAATTGCCGGCCCGATTCAGGGGTCAGGTCGATGAGCCTCCTATAGCTGTCGGAAACGTGCCAACGGAGCTGGTAGACCGTCCGGCGCGGTGTCCACATTTCGCTTGCGATCTGCAAGTAGGGCCCGTAGACGGTCTTGGAAAGGATCGCCAGAACGCTCTCGAAATCTTGGCACTCGATGAGCGCCGACCACGTACCCGATCCTAACAGCGTGGAGTAGCGGGCGCGCACCGTGGCCTGAACGAGTGCGTAGGCACTGACGGCTCGGATGGACACGGGGCTATGCGCGGCCGGTCACCTGGCGGAGGATGAAGCTGACGGCCTCGTCGAAGTTCTGGGCGGCCAGGCGCTCCATCTGCTGTGCACCCGCTTCGGCTTCCCCGAATACCCGTGCACGCTCCGCTGCGGCGGCAGCCTGTCCCTCCTCCTCGACCCGGTTGGCCTGAGTGCGCGCCTCAAGCAGGACTTGTTCCCGCGTGGATGACGTTTCTCTCTCGCAGTCAACGATCATCTGGGCGGCCTGTGCCACCGCCTCGTCATAGATTCTTGTTGCCTCCCGCTCGATGGATAGGACGCGGACGATCGTCGCCTGACTCATGTCTTCCTCCCGATAGTCCCGCCGACAGCGCGGTATGTGGCGGCCAAGCGATTCTAGCACTCGCGTGGGGGGGCGTCAAGCGTGAGTTCGGAGACATCCAGAGGCGAGGCCGTCGTCTTGTCAAGTCAAGCGAAAGCGCCAAGGGGGAGTCCTCGTCCCTACCATCAACACTGGCGTTCGCACTTGCCCAGAGCCGCCGCCCAGCAACTCCGCCAGGCGATCCCACGTTGGGAGACAGACGCCTCGACCTGCGTCGAGGCCCGTTCGACTGTGCCATCTGTTCAGAGGTTTGCGCAGAGGTTTGGTATATGCTGATAAAGCAAAGATAACGTGCGTTCAAACTGGTGTCGATTCGCATCCGTACGACAAGGAGTGCACTATGAACGCACGCCGTCGCCGAACCGCTGTCAAGGCTGTGCATGTCGCTGTCCTTGTGTTGATGCTCACGGGGATGGCGCCGGCAACAGGGCTGGCCGCCCCACTTCCCACGGCTGCGCCACACGAGTCGTTCCTCGCAGGGATCCCTGGCTAGTACCTGCAGCGTGTTCTGCCCGCCTGGTTGCGCGTCGAGCCGCCGGTCGCGCCGGAGGCCGTGCCCGTTGAGGACCGGCGTCCGATCCCCGGGAAGCTGTCCGCCGCAGGTGCTGAGCAACACTTCTCCGTGCAGCCCGCAGTCGATTCGTCCGAACTAGAGCAGCCCGTGCTCCAGGATGATTACATTGACGAGGCCGACGCGGTGCGTGGCGCGAACGAACGCCCAAGCTCGGATCTCTTCGTACGCGCCAATATCAGCCCCTGGCTCGTCTTCCCCGGCGACGTCGTGACCTACACCGTCGTCATCAGCGCCGGCGCACGGGCGCTGAAAGACATCACATTGGTCAAGGCGGTGCCAGACGAGGTCGAGGTACTGGCCGCGCCTGGGGCGACGTACGATGGGGAGAAGGGGGAGCTGCGCTGGTCCCTAGACGAGCTGAAGGCAGGCCAGCAAGAGGAGGTGAGTTTCCAGGCGCGGATCGCCGCGGGCACAGAGATCTCGGTCATCCAGAAGTGGTTCGAGGCGACCGGGACCGTCGCCGATGCGTCCGCGGAGTCGGCCGTGACGAAGGCCGGGACGACGATTCTCGTTGGAGAGTCGAAGATCGAACGGCTGACCGAGGCGGGCGGCACGTTGACCACGCTC
>JAUVSX010000491.1 GCA_030596915.1 Chloroflexota bacterium
ATCCCGAAGCGCCGGAACCGGTGGTTCTTGCTCCCGGCGACACCTTTGAGGTGCCGGCGGCCTCCACTCACGCCCGAGGGGGAAGGACGGAGGTCTTCACAGGAGGATGCGACGCATGACGTCGAACCGTAAGGTCAGGTGGGAGGAGATGTTGCCGGACGAACTCCTGGCAGCGATAGACGAGTGTCCCGTGTGCTATATGGCCTACGGGCTCGCCGAGCCCCACGGAGCGTACAATGCCCTGGGCTTGGACTGGCTCAAGGCCTACGCGCTGTGCGAGCGGGCCGCCGCGACTCACGGGGGCGTCGTGGCGCCTCCGTTCTGTTGGCACATTCAGGAGGTGCCCCACTTCGACTGGTGCGCCGCCAACGGCATTCGTCAGCCGCTGGCCAGCTCGAGCCCCGGAGACCTGTTCTACCACCTGGTCCTGCACCAGTTGCGGGTCTTCGACGTCCGCGGCTTCCACGCCGCCATCCTGATCACCGGCCACTACGGAGGGGTCGAGCGAGACATGCGCCTGCTATGCGACTACTATGGGCGCCGTACCGCAACGCCTCTCCGGCTGTACTGCATCGCCGATTGGGAGTGCATCCGGTTCGAGGACTATCGGGGCGACCACGCCGGGATCTGCGAAACCCAGCAGTTGATGGCCTTGCGCCCCGAACTCGTCGATCTCTCGCGGAAGGAGCCCTCGCCTCGGTCGGGTACGTGGGCCGGGACGCAGTTTCCGGATTCGCAGGGGCGATCCCCCATCCGGGAAGTCGGTGAGCGTATCGTGGCCTCACAGATCGAGTGTCTCGGCAAGGTCGCGGGGGAGTTGCTTGAGAGCTACGAGCCCGTGGCCGGCTGGGCCGGACCGTCGCAGAACGACGTCGACGACATCTGGCACCGCTTCGAGCGGTTGACCCGCAAGTACTGGCTGCTATCAACGACCTATCCTGAGGAGTATCGCGAGGGCCCGCCGCCTTTCCCTGGGTGGGAAGCCCTTGGCGAGTAAGAAGAAAGGAGTCGCAATGACTGAAGCACTTGAGGCCGGCCCCATCGTCCAAGTCGCCGTAGTCGTCGAGGACATTGAGGCCAAGGCACGCGCTTGGGCCGGTCTGTTGGGTCTACCCGTGCCCGAGATTAGTCTAACCGACACCGTGGATGTCGCCCACACCCAGTACGGTGGACAACCCACAACGGCCCGGGCGAAGCTGGCGTTCTTCCGCTTCGGCGACGTCGCCCTTGAGCTCATTGAGCCCGTGGGCCGGCCCAGCACCTGGCGGGACCAGCTTGAGGAGCACGGCGACAGTCTGCATCACATCGCATTCCGGATCCAGGGCATGGGGGAGGTGCTGGCGCTGCTCGGCCGAAAGAGCATCCCGCTGATCCAACGCGGCGAATACACGGGCGGACGCTACGCCTACGTCGATGCCGTCGACGAGCTCGGCCTGGTCCTCGAACTCCTGGAGAACGATTGACGATGAAAGCAGGCATCGATAGCTACTGCTTCCACCGCTACTTCGGAGAGGTGTACGAGGGCCTGCAGAGCTCGCCCGGAGTGTCGTGGGACGTGTTCGATTTCCTTGACTTCGCCGCGAGCATCGGCGTGGCGAGCGTCAGTCTGGAGACCTGCTTTCTCCCTGTGCTTGAGGGCGCGTTTGCAGACGATCTGCGGGCTCGGCTGGACGAAGGGGGCTTCGATCGCGTGCTGGCGTGGGGCCATCCGGAGGGACTGAATGGCGGTCGGGACCGCTCAGCGCTGGATGCACTCCTTGGGCACATTCCGCTAGCTGCCAGGCTCGGCGCCACAGTGATGCGCTTCGTTGGCGGCAGTTCCTCGACTCGGAGCCTGCCTCGCGAGCCGCAGATCCGTACGCTTGTGAAGTGGCTCCGCGACGCCTGCCGCACGGCGGAGGATCACGGCGTATACCTGGCGATGGAGAACCACGCTGACTTCGATACGCAGGAGATGCTTCGTATTCTCGAGGGCGTCGACTCCGAATACCTGCGGGTGAATCTCGACACGGGTAACGCCCTGCGCGTTTTCGATGACCCGGTGCAGGCCACCCGCCTGCTCGCGCCATACACGGTCGCCACGCACCTCAAAGACATCGCGGTGCACCAGGGGAGCCCTCGGGAGTTCGCATTCTGGCGCTCGTGTCCGATCGGCCAGGGCATCGTTGACATCCCGGCAGTTGTGCAAGAGCTGCACGGGGCGGGCTACGACGGCGCTCTCACCGTCGAGATCGACCTGGTACATCCAACCTGGGAGCGCTTGCCCGAGGAGACGATCGTACGCGAGAGCGTGGCATACATCCGGCAGACCCTGGCGAACTCGGGCCTCGCTACAGACGAGCCCACCCGGAGGTAAGATGAGACTCGGTGCACCTGTGTACGGGTATGATAGTCCATCGACGTGGATCGCGGCGCTCCAGGGAGCTGGCTTCCGGGCCGCCTTCTGTCCCCTGGGACCTGATGCGGATAGCGACGCCATCAGGGCCTACGCGAGCGCGGCGGAGGAGGCCGGCATCGTGATCGCCGAGGTGGGCGCCTGGAGCAACCCCCTCGCGCCCGACGCGGCCACGCGAGCAGCGGCGCTCGACAAGTGCAAGCGGAGCCTGGCCCTGGCTGACGAGATCGGCGCCCGGTGTTGCGTCAACATCGCCGGGTCGCGCGGCGCCAAATGGGACGGCCCAGATGCAAGGGACCTGACTGGCGAGACCTATGAGATGATCGTCGACACAGTGAGGGAGATCATCGACGCCGTCCGGCCCTCGCGTAGCGCCTATGCCCTTGAGACTATGCCGTGGATGGTCCCGGACTCGCCAGATAGCTATCTCCGATTGATTGCGGCAATCGACCGGCCAGCCTTTTCGGTGCACCTCTATCCCGTGAACATGATCAACAGTCCGCAGCGCTTCTTTGGGAGTGGCGCCTTCATCAATGAATGCG
>JAUVSX010000429.1 GCA_030596915.1 Chloroflexota bacterium
TCATAGCGGTCGCCGGGCCACTGGAACTGCATGTCACCGTAGATGAACCACCCGTCAATGCCGAAGAATCGCACCGCATCGATGTACGCGCGCCACAGCGGTGGGTCGCCGAAGTAGTAGATCTCCCAGAAGGGCTTGCCAGTCAGGCGGCTGGGGATCATGTTCGAGATGTCGGGAGCGACCGGGACCCGGTCAGGCTGCTCGTTCCGGATGGCTGCAACCATGCGCTCGCGGGGCGTAAGGTGTTCCACGAACAGGCCTCCAACATTATCGCGGGCTGCGGGACCGGGCTCGGTGACTGTGGCGCAGACCGCGAGTATAGCGTGGCGCGGGATACCCGCAACCATCCGAGTGGGCTGCACACCGATGGCGGCAGCGCCAGCGCCAGTCGAATGGCCATCTGTTGACTGCCGAGAGGTCCCCGCCTACAATGCTGCAACAGACATACTGGCGCTGTTCGCATTGGCATATGGAGGCTGCGAATGTTGACAAGAAATGATGTGGCGAAGTGGCGCCAGGTAGGCCTGGAGATGCTTGGGCGCGGCAAGGCGCTGCACCGGACGGCGAGCCCCGTGCACTTTGTAGCTGCCCGCGAGCTTAGTCGTCTATGCGGGCCTGTCTTTCGGTCGTCTAGGGAGGGTGGCCATCGTGAGAACGCTACGCAAAACTCGGGGACCAGAGACGTACTTCATCATAGCGGATGCGGACCCGATCTACCACGATGCGATCCGCGATCTCTTCTATCTCCCGCTGGAAGAGGGATTTGGCAAAGCCTTTCCGACAAGTACGCCTGGCCTGGATGACGTTTACGCCAACTTCCAGACCCACGCCGAAGAGATGGTGCTGCAGATGGCTGGTGCCCGTCCTGTCCCCTGGGAGGAATGCCTGCTTGCTTTTCTTGAGGCCATCGAGCCGCAGAGCATCGACTGGTGGTTGTGTGGGAGCGCCGCTCTGGCAGTCCGCGGCATAGCGATTGAGCCTCACGACATTGACTTGGTGGTCGGTGACGCGAATGCGGAGACGTTGGCCGAGCTGCTGATGGGCAGTCTGATCGAGCCTCTTGTGCGCGTGGAAGACTGGTTCTGCAACTGGTTTGCCAGGGCCTTCTTGCACGCCCGCCTTGAGTGGGTCGGTGGCGTCGACGAGAGAGCGGACCAGCCTGAGGTGAGCGACTTCGGACCCACTGCGGCGAGCCGTCTGGAGACAGTCGTGTGGCGAGGTAGAGAGATCCGGGTGCCCCCGTTGGACCTGCAACGGGACCACAATCGGAGGAGGGGGCTCAAGGACCGGGTGCGATTGATAGAGCGCGCCCTGAGGACCGAGACGTAGGCCCGCCCAGTACGCGTGCGGCCGGCCGGACTGTAGCGGTCCAATGTGGAAGCTGATCAGGCCTGCGGACGGTATTGGTGGGCAGTGCTTTGTCTGCCTGAGCCGGCAGACGGTTGAGCTTTTCCGCCATCCGCCAAGGAGGTACTGAAGTGGCGATCGAGATCCGCGACCTGAACGAAGAGACAATGGACGCGTATCTGTGCTGTGGCACGCAGCCCGATGCCAGGTAGCCGCGCTATCCATAGCGCGTCTGTCAGGTAGCCGCGCTTTCCATAGCGCGTCTGTAGGCCGGCGAGGAGCGGAAACCGCAGCCGCGGGAGGTCGAGGGTATGATGAAGAAGGCGGTTCGAGCACGGATTCGTCGGGCCTACGCGCCGGGCGAGGTGTACTTCATCACCTGCGTGACGGCCGCTTGACGGCCCGTGTTCGAGAGCCAGGCAGAACGGACCCTCCTCCGGGGAACGCTCCGCAACGTACGGGGGCTTCACCCATTCGAGATGCCAGCCTACGCACTGATGCCCGATCACATTCATCTCTTGCTCCGCGTGCCCGGAACGACTGACATCTCGAAGATCATTCACTCGCTGAAGCGCAACTTCACGCTGAGCTGCAAGCGGGCTCACGGGTTGGCTACGTCCGTTAACCTGTGGCAGCGTGGGTTCTGGGATCACGTGATTCGGGACGAGACGGACTACTACAGACATATGGACTACGTGCACTACAACCCGGTGAAGCATAGGTATGTGTCGGGTCCTGAGGACTACGCGGATACGAGCCTCCACGAATACCTCAGGCGTGGGTGGTTTGAGATTGGGTGGGGCCACGTGGAGCCAGGATCGCTGAAGGGGGTCGAATTGGAGTAGACGCCGCATGGATACCGCGGTCATAGGTTCGATATGGAAATCGGAGACGCGATATGGAAATCGCGGCTACAAGGACCGGTACAGGAGCCGCGGTGACCCGTACCAACCACACCCCCGCGTTCAACTGCGCCAAGACGAAACCGCGGCCACAGGCGCCGCGAGCCGCCCTCCCAACTCGGGGGCCGATTGGCGGCCCCTGCGCGTGCTGCTACAATCCGACTGCCCCATTGCACGGGTCGGCACACCACAGCACAGGGAGAGCGGCGATGCTCACCAAAGCGGACGTAGAGAAGTGGCGGCGGAAGGGAATCGAAGCGCTTGAGCGCGCGTGCATTGCGACCACCGACGAGGAGAAGGAGCGTATAGAGATCGCCGACTTCGGGCTGGGAGAATTCGAGAGGACGGGACTGGTCGTGCTGACATACCTGAACACGTCGCGCGTCTGCGCGAAGGAGCTGGTGCTGCTGCCGCGGCAGACCTGTCCCGAGCACCGGCACCCGCCCGTTGAGGGGAGCAGCGGCAAGGAGGAGACATTCCGTTGCCGCGAGGGGAAGGTTTTCATCTACGTGCCTGGCGAGCCGACCGCACCCATCCAGGCGGTGGTGCCGGCCGGACGAGAGCACACGTATACCGTTTTCCGCGAGGTGGCTCTCGATCCTGGCGAGCAATACACGCTCGATCCCAATACGTGGCACTGGTTCCAGGCGGGTGACGAGGGCGCGATTGTCTCGGAGTTCTCGACAACGAGCACCGATCAGAACGACATCTTCACCGACGTCGAGATCAATCGCGTACCCGAGATGGTTGAATAGGCACACGCGGGCAGGCTCACGTGCTGGCCTGTGCGCGTCGGCGACGGCTACTGTGGTCTCGTGCTGGGCGCGTTGGACCCCTAGGTGTGCGCGATCACACGATCGTAGTGTGGACGGTAGATCACGGAGATCAGATGTGGGAACAGCAACTGTTCCTGAAGTTCTGCGTGCACGAGGCGTCGGTCCATAGTCCTCTGCCTATCAGCAATCCGGGAACCCAGTCCGCACGCCGAAGCGAATTGGTCAACACATGGACCTCTTTCCCACAATCTGCGATTTGGTCGGCGCGGAGACTCCGGATGAGGTGCAAGGCAGATCGCTGCCGTCACTGGTGGGCGCTGACCCAGCCCCCCTTGACTGGCGATATGCCGTGTTCAGCCAGATCGGCGACATTGGGATGATCCGGACCTGTGATCAGAAACTGAACGCATACGGGGGCCGTCCGTGAGAGTTGTATGACCTTGAGAACGATCCCAATGAGTTCCATAACCTTGTTGCGGATGGGGATCACAAGCAACCGGTGCAAGAACTGCGCGCAGGACTTCGAGAGTGGGAGATCGCAAACGCACCACACGAGTAGTTGCTGCACCA
>JAUVSX010000490.1 GCA_030596915.1 Chloroflexota bacterium
GCGCGACTGCGCCCCCCGCCCCTGTCGATCCCTCGCGCAGCTTCATCGGTGGGGGAGCCCCTCACTCGTGCG
Source organism: Chloroflexota bacterium (assembly GCA_030596915.1). GTDB lineage: Bacteria > Chloroflexota > Anaerolineae > B4-G1 > B4-G1 > JAUVSX01. The sequence goes on from JAUVSX010000490.1 coordinate 73, forward strand.
TATCAGCTTGGTGATCGTGGGCGCCCGCAAGTTGCGCCAGCAGCCAGGCGTCTCACTCTGCCGTACAGCCGGGATGTCGGGCAGTTCCTCTTGCCTCACGTGGTCGCCGGTCTGTTTCACGTGAAACACCAAGCAAGCAGAAACCACCTTCGCAAGCGCCCCAAGCTCGTCGGCCCCTCCCCTGTTCTGATTGCGCCGATCGTCGCGCCAGCCAGGCGCAGACCAGACGCGCCACCTGTTTCACGTGAAACAACGTTGATCGAGACGGACACTCCCTGCCCTTGTCGTATGGCAGGTCGTCAACTGAGGATGTGGACAGCCTGCGGACAAGTGACGCTTACGTGCCAGTGAAGGCGACGGTGCTACTCTGCCTAACTCGCGTAGTCAAGCACCAGGGAGCGTGATCCCGGCCGTCATCCTGTCCGGAAATCTCGCCACAGCGCACGTGGCCAGCACGTGGACAACCCGGTGCGCAAAAGCAACATCCCGTCGCTCAGAGTAGAATGGAACCAGTGCGTAGTGATCGGTGCGGGGGCTAAGTGGGCGAGGTAATCGCCTGCGCAAACCAGAAGGGCGGAGTCGGGAAGACCACGACCGTGGTCAGCCTTGCTTCATATCTTGCGCTGGACGGAAGACGAGTCCTGCTCGTGGACATGGACCCCCAAGGAAACGCGACCAGCGGCCTTGGCATCGATAGGGACTCCACACAGCTCTCCGTGTACGACGTGCTCCTGAGCGACGCCAACCCGGTTGACGCGATCCGATTCACAGCGATCGAGAATCTGTCCGTACTGCCATCCGATCGCAGCCTCGCAGGGGCCGAGGTTGAACTGGTACCAAACTCCGGCCGTGAGCGACGCCTCAAGCGGGTCCTCGACGGAGTAGGGGAAACATACGACTTCGTTCTCCTGGATTGCCCTCCGTCGCTCGGTCTGCTGACGGTCAACGCCCTCACGGCTGCGGACAGCGTCCTTATCCCGCTTCAGTGCGAGTACTACGCGCTCGAGGGTCTCGGTCAACTCATAGCCACCATCGACCTCATCCGTGAGCACCTCAATCCGCGTCTGTCGACCAAGGGCGTGGTCCTCACCATGCACGACGGACGCACAAGTCTCTCCGCCGACGTCACCGCCGAGGTGCGCCGGCACCTTGGCAAGCAAGTCTTCGACACGGTCGTTCCGAGAAGTGTCCGTCTCGCAGAAGCGCCCAGTTACGGCAAGCCGATCGCGCAGTACAGTCCGAGCTCACGTGGTGCCCTGGCGTATCAAGCGGTCACGGCTGAACTCTTGAGCCGAAGCGGGCTGCAGCCCGGCGATGTGCTGAGCGGGGCACGTGAGCGCTACCAAGCACCACGCAGCGATCATGAACGGAAGGTGGATTGAGCATGGCCGGTGAGCCCAGGAAGAGCACCGGACTGGGGCGCGGATTGGCGTCGCTGATTCCAACTGCGCCTTCGGGCGTATCGGGTACGCGAGAGATCCCCTTGGGTTCAATCAGCCCCAATCCGGAGCAGCCGCGCCGCACATTCGACCCCGATGAACTGCAGCAGCTCACCGACTCGATCGCCTCGCACGGATTGTTGCAGCCGATCATCGTGGTGGAGTCGGGCGAGGGCTATGTGCTCATTGCCGGCGAGCGCCGCTTGCGCGCTGTCTCCCGCCTGCAGCTCGAAACTATCTCCGCAGTAGTTCGCACGGCTAACGAACAGGAGCGGCTGGAGCTGGCGCTCGTCGAGAATATCCAGCGCTCCGACCTCAATGCACTCGATGAAGCGCGGGCCTATCGCCATCTCATGGATGAGTATGGATTGACGCAGGAGCGCGTCGCTGAGCGCATCGGCCGTTCCCGGCCCGCGGTGGCAAACACGTTACGAATCCTTGAGACTGCGCCCGGAGTACAGCAGGCTGTCGCCGCCGGCACCATCAGCGGTGGTCACGCGCGAGCACTCGCAGGGCTTGGCGACCACGCCCAACAGGAAGTCGTCCTCGCTACTGTGGTAGCGCGCTCGCTGTCGGTTCGGCAGACCGAAGGTCTGGTACAGGCTTCGCGCGACAACGGAACCGCAGGGCGACCTGGACGTGGGCGTGTGGTCGACCCCGATGTCCAGGCCATGGAGGCTCAGATGCGGGAAGCATTGGGCACGAAGGTGACGATCGCATCGGGCCGCAAGGGCGGACGCATCACCATCACCTGGTACGACGACGAAGATCTCGGTCGCCTAGTCGACCGACTAGCCGCTAACTAGCTATCAGGAAGGGCACAGATGACCGATCAGGCCACGGCTGAGGGCACCAAGACCCCAGCCTCCAGCACGCCCAAGTCGACGACCTACTCGGCCGACTCCATCCAGGTCCTCGAGGGGCTCGAGGCTGTGCGCCGCCGCCCCGGCATGTACATCGGGTCGACCGATGTCCGAGGTCTGCACCACCTCGTGTGGGAGGTCGTGGACAACTCCATCGACGAGGCCATGGCCGGCCACGCCAACTACATCGAGATCACGATCCTGCCCGATGGGTCCATCCGCAACAGCGACGACGGTCGCGGCGTGCCGGTGGGCACCCAGAAGCAGACGGGCAAGAGTGCCCTTGAGGTCGTGCACACGGTGCTCCACGCTGGCGGCAAGTTCGGCGGTGGCGGCTACAAGGTCTCTGGTGGCCTTCACGGCGTTGGCGTCAGCGTCGTCAACGCGTTGTCCGAGTCGATGACCGTGGAATCGGTGCGTGACGGGAGGGTCTGGACCCAGTCATATGAGCGCGGCAAGCCCACCACCAAGGTCAGGGCCATCGGCAAGGCCGATGGCCGCCGCGGCACCACCACTACCTTCACGCCCGATCACGACGTGTTCGACACCATCGAGGTCAGCTTCGA
>JAUVSX010000287.1 GCA_030596915.1 Chloroflexota bacterium
GGCGCTCAACGAACGAGCGCAGCAACCTCTGGTAGACGGGGGCAGTCACGCCCTTCGCCTGATGGAGCCGTTCCCCCCGCGCATCGCCACAGCCCACGGGGCGTGGCTGACCGATGAGGACGGGCATCGCATTCTCGATTTCTGGCAGGGCCACTTCGCCAACCTCTTGGGCCACAACCCCGAAGTCGTGACGGCGAAGCTTGCCCGCGCCTTCGAGATGCGGTTCGGCTTGCAGACCGGCTTCACAGACCGCTTGCAGGCCGAAACGGCCGAGATTCTCTGTCAGCAGACGGGCGCAGAAAGAGTGCGCTTCACGACGAGCGGGGCGCTGGCGACGATGTACGCGATCCTCCTGGCCCGCGCGTTCACGGGCCGCAGCCTGGTGATGAAGGTTGGAGGCGGGTGGCACGGCGCGCAGCCTTGGGCACTGAAGGGCATCGCGCTGCATTTCGGACCGGAGGGCGCGCGGGCTGTTGTGGAAAGCGCCGGGCTCACCTCGGCGGTTACGGACGAAGTCTTCGTCACCACCTTCAACGAGCCGCAACTGCTGCGCGACCAGTTCCGCGAGTTCGGAGACCAGGTGGCCTGCCTGATTGTCGAGCCTTTCATCGGGTCCGGCGGCTTCATCATGGCCACGAAGGAGTACCTGCAAGCGGCCCGCGAACTGACCCACAAGTACGGCGCACTCCTCATCCTCGACGAGGTGATATCAGGCTTCCGCTTCCGCGCCGGAGACCTCGGACGGGCACGGGGCGTCCATTCCGATCTCTCGACCTTCGGCAAGGTGATGGGAGGTGGCATGCCGGTCGCCGCAGTCGCAGGGCGGGCTGACGTCATGGGGCTGGTCGGGCGCGAGGGCAGCCCGTTTGTGAAGTTCTCCGGTGGTACGTACTCCGCGCATCCCGCGTCGATGTTGGCAACCAAGACAATGCTTTCGTACCTGGTCGCGCAGGAGGGAGAGATATACCCCCGGTTGGCTCAGATGGGCAGCCGGGCACGGCGAATCGTCGAGGAAGCGTTCGATCGAGAGGGACTATGCGCCCGATGCACTGGAGGCGCCCCGGGTGGCGCGCCGGGTAGCTCGCTCTTCAAGGTTCACTTTCCACACAAGAGTGACCAGAGCCTGATGCGTCCGGAAGACGTACTCGACCCTGCCATATGCAACGTCGTCTTGAGCGACAGAGTGCTCTCACTGGCGCTGCTCATTGAGAGCGTGCACCTGATGCGCGGTCGGGGAGGAATCAGTGCCGCACACACGGATGCTGACATAGACCTCCTGGGAGAAGCCTGCCAGCGCGTAGCGCGGCGTATCCGGGCACACGCATAGTAGGAGAGCGCCTATGAACCTCGTGAAGCTCGCAACCGTGATCCTGGCTGCAGATCAGGGGACGGGAATGAGGTCCGCGCTGCCCACGATGCTGCACCTTCTGGCGGGTCAGCCACTGATCAACCACGCTCTGAAGACCGCCCGGATGGTCGGAGACACGCGGCCCGTGGTGGTTGTTGGCTGCGGATCGGAGGCTGTCCGGGCAGCCGTGGGGGACGCGGCCGTCTTCGTCGTGCAGGCCGAGCCCAAGGGCACAGGCCACGCTCTTCTCCAGGCACGGGATCTGCTCTCGGGCCAGAGTGATCTCGTGTTGGTCACCTGCGGAGATATGCCGCTCCTTAGCGTGCAGACCCTCCGCCGGATGGTGGCGAGGCAGCAGCGCAACTCTGGCCCGGTCACCATACTGGCCCTGAACCATGACGATGTCCGGGGGTTCGGGCGCGTGATCCGCTCCGAGGATGGCGCCGTGGTCAAGCTCGTCGAGGAGGCAGTTGCCCCGCTGCAATCATTAGCGACCCGCGAATTGAACGCCAGGGTCTATTGCTTCGCCGCCGGCTGGCTCTGGGATCACATTGACCTCATCCCCCTCAGCCTGCCCAAGGAGGCGTATTGTCTACCCGACCAGGTCGGGATGGCTGTGGCCGCAGGACTCCGCGTCGAGGCCGTGGTCACCGACGACGCCGATGAAACGATCCGGATCGATACCCGGGTCCACCTGGCGGAGGCCGAACGCGCGCTGCGACGACGCGTCAACCGCCGGCTGATGCTCGCCGGCGTCACCATCGTCGATCCCGAGGCAACCTACATCGAGCCAGGCGTGGCCATCGGGCAGGACTCGGTCATCTGGCCCAACACCTATCTTCGGGGCGAGACGACCATCGGGCGGGGCTGCCACGTCGGACCCAACACGGTTGTCGACCGCTGTACGATCGGGGACGGCTGCACGATCGTCGCTTCCGCATTGGAGGAAGCCGTTGTGGAGGATGGTTCTGACGTAGGTCCGTTCAGCCACCTGCGGCGCGGCGCACGCGTGTGCGCGGGCGCGCACGTGGGCAACTTCGGCGAACTCAAGAACGCGACGCTGGGCCCAGGGGCGAAGATGGGCCACTTCGGCTACCTGGGCGACGCAGAGGTCGGAGCCGGGGCGAACATCGCGGCGGGCACGATCACGTGCAACTTCGACGGAGAACGCAAACACAGGACGGACATCGGGGAAGGCGCGTTCATCGGCTCCGACACGATGCTGATTGCTCCGGTTCGGGTGGGCAAGGGTGCTAGGACGGGAGCCGGCTCAGTCGTGACCAGAGACGTTCCGGATGGCGCGCTAGCCTACGGAGTTCCGGCGCGCGTGCACGCCAAGGAGACTGCTGATGAAAGCGACTGAATTCGACCGAGGGGAACTGGTCCGAGAGGCCATGCGGGCGCGTGAGCGCGCGCATGCACCCTACTCACGCTATGCCGTTGGCGCCGCATTGCTGGCGATATCCGGGCGAACGTTCGCTGGAAGCAACGTCGAGAACGCTGTCTATCCCCTCTCGATGTGTGCCGAGCGGGCGGCACTCTTCACCGCCGTGTCGGCGGGCGAGCGGGACTTCGTCGCCCTTGCCGTCGCGACCGATAACGGCGGATCCCCGTGCGGCTCCTGCCGGCAGGTGCTGCGCGAGTTCGGTGAGAGCATCATCGTCCTGATCGCTGACAGCTCCGGAACGTACCGCGAAACCTCACTTGCGGAGCTGTTGCCCGATAGCTTCAGCGCCGAGGACCTCTTGGAGGCCGGCTCGTACTGCCCAGAGCGTGTCTGACGACTCCTGGCGCCTCGGGCTACACTCAGCAACAGAGAGCCCTGACGACGAGCCTCCTGCCGCACCATCGTTGGCAGGAGGCGTGTTGATTGTGGGGCGACATCGGGATGGTATAATCTGCTGGCTATGATCGGGGGATTCGAGTGAGCAGGGCGCGACTGTACCGTACCGAGGGAATTGTCGTTCGCCGGCGCGATCAGGGCGAGGCTGATCGGGTCCTGACCCTATGCACGCCTTCGGGCAAGACGGACGTTATCGCCAAAGGTGCACGCAAGGTGCGGAGCCGAAAGGCGGGTCACGTTGAGCTGTTCTCGTGCACCAGCTTCGTGATCTCCCGCGTAACGAACTCGTGGGACATCGTTAGCCAGGCCCAGACGGTCGATCCCCACGAGCGCCTTCGCGGCGAGCTGGTGCGTGGCGCGTACGCCCGGTATGCTATCGAACTCTTCGAAGGCTTCTTCGCCCAGGATGAAGGCAGTCCAGCTCTCTACGACCTGCTTCGGCACACCCTCAGATGGCTCTGCGAGCACGACGACTGCGAGCTGACCGCGAGATTCTACGAGCAGCATCTTCTGGGACTGGCGGGGTTCCGGCCCGAACTGTTCCGTTGCGTTGGCAACCACGCCCCGCCGCACCGCCCCCACCTCGACGAACAGAGGCGCGGCGGGAAGCCGTTCGGCCTGGATGCAGAGCGCGGCGGAGTCCTTTGCCCCGATTGCTACTCCGAGTGGAGGCCTCGTCAAGGCGTTGTGGCACTGTCCCCGCAGGCGCTCGCGCTGCTGAGGGAGCTCCAGCGTGGCCCCTACACCGGGCTGTTGACCAGGCCTATTCCGCCGGCCGTACACGCGGAGGCCGAGCGCGTGATGTACCAATACATTACCCATCACCTGGAACGGAGCGTCAGGTCGGTCGCCTTCCTGCGTCAACTGCGGCACGGTGGAGCTATCCAGGCCGGACGCCCTGCCTCGGGAAACGCTGCCAATCCCTAGCCTCGAGTAGGCTGGTGGCGGCGGCGCCACGACCAGGTGGATGTCTGATCCACGCAAGGAGCGTATGACCAAACCACACTCATTCCAACAAGTAATCTTGCGCCTGCAGAAGTTCTGGGCCGACGAGGGCTGCTTAGTTTGGCAGCCATACTCGGAGAAGCTCGGTGCTGGCACGATGAACCCGGCTACGGTCCTGCGTGTGCTGGGCCCTGAGCCGTGGAACGTTGCCTACGTTGAGCCCTCGTACCGACCCCAGGATGGGCGCTACGGAGAGAATCCCAACCGGATGCAGTACTACTTCCAGTACCAGGTGATCCTCAAACCGGACCCTGGGGATCCGCAGGAACGGTATCTGGAGAGCCTCTACGCGCTGGGCGTCCGCCGTGAGGAGCACGACATCCGCTTCGTAGAGGACAACTGGGAAGCACCAGGGCTGGGCGCCTGGGGGCTGGGCTGGGAGGTGTGGCTGGACGGACAAGAGATCACCCAGTTCACCTACTTCCAGCAGGCCGGCGGCTTCGTGCTCGACCCCGTATCGGTCGAGATCACGTACGGCTTGGAGCGTATCGCCATGTACCTCCAGGACGTGCGCTCCGTGTGGGAGATCGACTGGGATGGGCGCCACACCTACGGCGACTACCTGCTCGATTCCGAGGTAGACAGTTGCCGCTACAACTTCGAGCTGGCAAGCGTTGAGCGGCTGACCCAGATGTACAATCTCTTCGAGGAGGAGGCACGCGACTGCCTGGAGGCCGGGCTGGTCATCCCCGCGCACGACTACATCCTGCGGTGCTCGCATGCGTTCAACCTGCTCGACGCCCGGGGAGCTATCGGGGTCACGGAGCGAGCGACCTACTTCCGCCGCATGCGCGACCTGTTTCGATTCGTGGCGCAGGCATACGCCGAC
>JAUVSX010000127.1 GCA_030596915.1 Chloroflexota bacterium
ACGTCGAAGCATTAACCGGACTTATGGAGGCCGTAGTGCCTCTGGTACAGGCGCTCAGTTGGCCTCTCATCGTACTGTTCATCCTGGTTTCCTTCGGCGCGCCCCTGAGAAAGTTCTTGGAGGGTCTCGAGCAGTTCACGTTCAGGGCGGATCTCTCCGGCGTTGAGGCCTCGGCCAGGCGACAGCAGGTCGAGGCCGCAGCCCTTCTCGGCGCGGCTGCTGCCGACAAGGCGGAGAAGTCCGCGTCAGGCGCCGCGGTATCCGGTTCGGACGGCGCCCACGAAATCGCGAGCGCCGTTGCCCAGGCCGTCAGGCCGGAGGTTCTGCCCGCCGTGGGACAGGCGACGGTCCTCTGGGTGGATGACAACCCTGCCAACAACCTCTACGAGCGGCGTGCGCTCGAGGCGCTGGGAGTGCGCTTCACGCTCAGTGAGACAACCGAGGACACCTTGGAGAAGCTGCGGCTCGGCCGGTACGATGCAATCGTGTCTGCTATGCCTCGTCCTGCTGACGACGAGGCCGAGTACCCGCTGCTCAAGGGCCAGCACAAGGCGGGAGATACCACTCCCCTGATCGAGTACGCTGACGCAAGCTCGCCCGACCACAGGGCGCAGGCCCACCGGCGGGGCGCGTTCGGTAGTACCAGCAGGCCCGAGGAGCTGTTCGCGCTTGTTATTAGCGCTATCGAGCACGGCGGAGGTCGCTAGGTGCGCGCGGCTGGCCACGAGGTTCCAGATACGCGCTCGCGGAGGCCTGGTGAGAGCTGAAGGGACGGTGCATCATCCTGGCGATGAGTTCTATACCGAGGAGCGATGCTACATCACCGAGCTGCTCAACTGCGCAGATGACCAGCGCCTTTCCATCGCCCAGGCGCGCGTGGAGGCCGGGGTCACCACCGCCTGGCACCGGCTCAACGGTGTGCACGAGCGCTACGTAGTCACGAGGGGCCAAGGCCTGGTAGAGGTTGGAGATATGCCGCCCTCCGTCGTGGGGCCCGGTGACGTCGTGAGCATACCACCAGCGGTGCGCCAGCGAATCACTTGCCTGGGCCGACCAGGACCTGGTGTTCCTCTGCGTCTGTACACCCCGTTACGCGCCCGGGTGCTACGAGGACCTCGATGGGCAGCGCCAGCGGGCGTGAGAAGCTGGTCCCGTCACCATAAGGAACACGTCTGAGAAACGGGAGCGATCTCGCTGGAAGAACTGCGCGCGATCACGCATCCCGTCCCACGCGCGGATGGGATGCGTGACCCTTGAGCGCTCCCCGAGCGAGCTCGGCGTGTTGATGTGGCCGACGTCGCGCTTTCCAACAAGGCTAATGGCAATCGTCCGGCGGCCTTATGTAGAGACCAACTTTCGCAGTCTGCCCGGCAGACGTCACCGACGCGTTGCCGACCATTGCTCCCAGCACCGAGCTCCAGAGGTTGAACGTCATCGAGCCTGAAGTCGGGCCGCCTTTGATCACTTGCTCCCAGGCGTACGTGTAGCGGCAGTCCCCACCACGCCCCCGCACGAAGACCGTTGCTTCCCACCCGCCCCCGACGCAGCGTGTCGACACTGCCCAGGCCTCCAGGATGAGAGGCCCACTGGGACAGGCCGGCGCCACCGGTGGCCGCGCAGGTGCCGACGGCGCCCCAGGTGCGGCGCCCGCCCTGGTCCAGGTGACGGGTGCCCGGGCAACCTGCGTCCTCTCGAAGTACTCCACGCGGACCGTGTGGTTCCCGGCTCCCGGCGTGTAGTCCCGTACGCGCGTGCCCCGCATCGGATACCAGGCGTTGATGAGAAGCCGGTCGTCCACGTACAGGCGCACACCGTCGTCGGTATACGTTCTGAACCGATACTGGCCAACCTCGAATGGGAAAGCGCCGGTCCAGCGAACCGAGAAGTGATCTTGGTTGACGCCTGGACCAGGCTCGCCCCACCCCCAGTTGTAGTCTATGGCTGGATCTGACCGCACGAGGACCGGCGTCCCCGACAGGTTCTGGTTGTTGAAGTACTCCCCCTGGAACGGACCTGTTACCGGCGGGCCTGGGGTGGGAGGAGGCGCCCCGTCACCCGGTGATGGAGGAGTGATACTCGGTTCCCACCAGAACCGGATACGGGCGAAGCCGGTCTCCTCATAGTACTTCACCGTGATCGGGTGCCACCCCTCGAGATAGGTGCCATCTACGTAGTGCCACTGGTACTCTAGCGGGCCCCAGTAGTCCATCAGCAGCCGGTCGCCCAGCCAGACCCTGAACCCATCGTCCGACCGCACGTTGAACCGGTAGTATCCGGGCGAGAAGTAGACCTGGCGCCGCCACATCGCAGAGAAGTGATCGGACGGCATCCAGGGGGCGGCAGGCCCTTCGCCCCAGTCGAAGTTGATCTCCGCGTCGTCGCGGATCATCGTGGGGCCCCCGCGGAGTTCTTTGTTGTCGTAGTAACGTCCCTCCCAGCCCGCGAAGGTGCCGAGCCGGTCCCACCACACGTGGGCGGCAGCGTCGCCGCCGTGTTCGTAGTACGCCACGACGATGCTGTGCTGCCCGTCCGCCAGGTAGCGGTCGCCGTGCCGCGTGTTCGGCAGCTTCTGGTCAAACCAGGCATCTACGACGAGCGCGCCATCGACGTAGATGCGCACGCCATCGTCGCAACTGGCGTAGAACCGGTACGTACCGGCGAGGAATCCTGTCGACCTCGTCCAGCGTACGGAGAAGTTGTCGGCGGGCACAGCCGGATCAGGACTCCCCGTCCCCCAACTGAAATCGATCGCCGCGTCATCACGGATCAGCACCGGGGAACCAGCGAGGTCACGGTTGCTGTAGTACTCCCCACGATACCCCTTCCCGCCGGTGATTCTCTCCCACCCGGCCTGCACGACAGCCGTGCCCGTCTGCTCGAAGTACTCGACGCGCACCGAGTGAGTCCCGCGAGGCACGAAGTGGTCGATAGATGACCAGTATGCCTGGCGCTCGCGCCAATCGTCGACGACGAGCGTCCCCCCTACCCAGATGCGGATCCCGTCGTCCGACCGGTAGGAGAAGCGGTATGTCCCAGCCTCGAACCACTCGGAGCGTGTGAACCGGGCGGAGAAGTTGTCGTTTGGGATGCCCGGTCCAGGGCTACCGTGCCCCCAATCGAAGTTGAGACTGCCCTCGTAGCGCGTGAGGGCCGGCCCGCCAGCCAGGTCGCGATTGGGATAGTACTCAGCGTACCACGAGCCCTGTGCGTACGCCGGCGCAGCCGACGCCAGGACTCCAACCAGCAAGAACGCAGTGATGGCTACCATGACAAGACGCCTGACCCGAGCTTTCATCACAAGCCTCCTTAGCACATGTCTACGCCACATCGGCACCGGCAATCCGCCCGACCCCGCTCATTATACACTCTGATCGTCCACCGCGCACGATCTCTGCCGCTCACTGGATATCCATGTCGTGGGGCACTGCGTTGGAGGCCGGCGCCGTAGCGATTGGCACTGCATCATCTGGGAAGCGTCCACCATCCGGGCCCACGGCCGGCAGCCGCTCTCCACTGTCCGCGTCGTAGATCCCCACAGCAGCCCGTACCCAACCCGGGAGCACCTGCGATCCAATCGTGAGATAGCGAACCTCCTCTACGACGTCACCGTGACGCCACATCCAGAATGGGAAGAGGCCGTTGATTGGGTAGCCATCCGACTGGGCGACCAACCCACCCGCTGCATCATAGAGATGAACGAACACCCGATAGTCAGCGTCTGTCAACGGGCCATCAGAGCGCCATACAAGCCGGACTGCTGCCAACTCCCGCCCCACGGGGGCCAGGTCAGCTTGGCTCAGTGTGACGCGTTCCCCAAACACCGCCATTGGCTCGGCTGACGCCACGCTCTGGTGGACCACACGTCCCGCTGCCCGAAGCTGAAGCGCGTCCTCGCCCAGGTGGACGATCTGAACGCGGTCAGCATTCCAGATGCGCTCCGCCAGGCCGTCCCAGGAGACCTCGGGCCCGCGGATGCCGTAGTAGTATCCTGGCCACGGCGGCAACTCGTTGGCGAACTTCGCGGTGAAGACGTCTCTCTCGGTCCCGCTGTTGGCCCACACCAGGTCGTCGACGCCAACGTAGCGCGGCATGAACTCGACCCCTTCGTGGCCCACCGGATACACGATCCGGCCAGGCGCCAGCCACGCAGGATAGTTGACGACCAGGTGCTCCTCGTCCGCCGGCGCCGCGGCGATGGTCTCGCTAGCCTGCCAGATGAGGTCGCCACCCAGCCGGTGAGTGGCCTGCCTCTCGCGCACGAAGCCGAAGCTAAACACAAGAACGGCCGCCAGCCCAAGCAGCGCCAGGCCCTTCGATGGCGCGCCAATCCGGCGCCTGCCGTCGGATACCAGGTCCCCGATTCCGACGGCCCACGCGATCGTGGTCCCCACACTCGCCAGGTAGAGCACCCTGGGAGCGTTTATGATGTAGTCGTAGGACAACACGAGCGACGCGGGAAGGACCGCGATGGCGAACCATGCCAGCGCCAGCCCCAACTCCCGGAGGCGATTGTGGCGCAGCGCAATAACGAGGAACAGCACAACCGTCACACCCGCCGCAAGGTAGGCACTCGTGAGATCACTCCACCCGAGGTGGGCCATCAGCAGGCGACCCGCGGGCGCCACCGGGTACGCCAGACCCTGGAGCAGGTATGCGCCGGTCTGCACGAAGCGGGCGACAGTGAACGGGGGAAGAGCGCTGGTCTGCCGGGGAATCGCGAAGTAGATCGGAACGTACGCAACGGCCAGCGCAATGTACGCGAGTGGCCAGCCGAGGCCGCGAATGGTCTGTTTGGGCTGGGGACGAAGGAGATAGAATGCCAGGAGCAGGACCCCGATCACCAGCGCGGATTCGTGCGCGAAGAACGCTGCCGCCGCGAGCCCCAATGACGCGGCTCGCAACCACCCTGCCGGTTTGGAGGCGGCGCGGAGGGCGATGAGAAGCGAGCCAAGCACCAAGAAGGTGGCCAGAGGATGTGTCAATGAAGCCACCCACGGCACGGCTTGATATGAGACCGGGAAACTCAGGAACAGCACGCCGGCGGCGAGTCCGACCCAGCGCGCGGCCCGACCCGTGACGATGCGCCGAGCCAGCGCGACGACGAGCAGCGCGTTGAGAATGTGCAGCACGACGTTCACTGCGTGAAGCAGTGAGGCGTGAAATCCCCCCGTCAGCCACAGGCTAGCCTACCAAACCGTGAAGGGCAATGGGCGGTAGTACCCAACGCCGGCCGCCCCCGTCCACAGCTCGACCAGAGAGCTCTGCTCCACCCACCGCAGGTCGAGGGGATCATCGAAGAAGAACGGCAGCCTTATGCTGTCGCCATACAGGATCAGGCCGACGGCGATCAGGAGCACGATCTCCCCGGGGCCGACCGCCACCTTGATCCTCGTCGGCCTGATGTGTGCGCGCCGGTCCATAACCAACCAGCATTCTACCCCCGCAATCGACGCCGTCAAGCGGAAGCGCGGTCTGCCCGGTCGGCCCCCTGTCCGGCGAGGGCGCTTGAGCTGCGCGGAAGGCCTGCGCGCGAGTCGGCGCGACCAATTGCGGCAGACGGGCGCGCTGCATGCTGCGCCTTGACAGCGCTGCCCGCCCGCGTACAATGCACCACAGGTCCTTCTACCGCGAAGCGCTCCCTGGGCCGGCAGCGGCCACGTCGCAGGAGACGGACCCGCGCGGCGCAGGGGCCCGCCACCAGGTGATGACACGCTCCCAAACCCAACACGTGCAGCCATCCGAGCGGCCGATACTGGCCGTCACTATGGGCGATCCGGCCGGCATCGGCCCGGAGATAATCATCAAGGGTCTGGGGCACACCACCGTCTATGACCAGTGCCGCCCACTTGTGATCGGTGACCGGCGCATCCTCGATCGCGCCGCGCCCTGGATTTCCTCTCACCGTCTCAAGATCGAGCGGGTGAATGCGCCTGCAGCCGGAACCTACCGGCCCGGGCTGATTACCTTGATGGACCTCGCGAACGCCCCGCCCGACGCGTGCCCGCCCGGCAGGACCAGCGCAGCCACCGGCCGCGCGGCGGCGGAGTACGTCATTCGGGCGTGCGACCTGGCAATGAATGGATCCGCAGCGGCAATGGTCACGGCCCCGCTGAACAAGGAGGCGTTGCGGCGCGCCGGCTACCCCTACGCCGGCCACACGGAGCTGCTGGCAGACCGGACCGGCGCAGAGCGCGTCGGTATGATGCTCGTAGGCCCTCAACTCCGCGTCATCCACGTAAGCACCCACGTGCCCCTTGAGGAGGCAGTTCACCTGGTGACGAAGGCGCGTGTGCTCGACACGATCGAAGCTGCCCACGATGCCTGCCAGGCCCTGGGCATCGCGCAACCTCGCATCGGCGTGGCCGGTCTCAATCCACACGCCGGCGAGACTGGGCTCTTCGGCAGACAGGAGCAGGAGGAGATCCTGCCCGCGGTGCGGGCAGGCCGAGAGCGAGGCCTTGACGTGTCCATCCCTCAGCCGCCGGACACCGTGTTCCTCCGGGCGGTGCGGGGCGAGTTCGACATCGTTGTCGCGATGTATCACGACCAGGGCCACATTCCGATGAAGCTTCTCGCCTTCGATAGCGGCGTCAACGTCACCATCGGTCTGCCGATTATCCGCACATCGGTTGATCATGGCACAGCCTTCGACATCGTGGGGACCGGCGTCGCGAGGGAGGACAGCCTGCTGGCGGCGATCGAACTCGCCGTGAGCATGGTGTGCGCTCAGCCCAAGGTGAATCGTCCGCCGGATCTCCTGGCGAGTTCGTGCGCGCCTGAGGCACCCAGTCAGTGACGGGTACCCATCCTCAAGTCGTCATCATCGCCGACGATCTCACGGGCGCGGCAGACTCGGCCGGCTACTACGCCACATTGGGGCTCACGGCCCTGGCGCGCGTGCGTCCGGGAGGCGGTCAACCTGTCGACGTCCTGGCTGTCTCGACGAACAGTCGCGACCTGGACCAGGGCGAGGCCGTTGAGCGCACGCGGCGCGCAACCGAGGCGGCTGTCGCGGGGACCAATGCGCACGATCGAGGCTGGTGGTTCAAGAAGATCGATTCGACCCTGCGGGGTCACCCTGGCGCTGAACTGGCCGCGGTGATGAGCGCCCTGGGGGTGGAGCGTGCGCTGGTCGCGCCCGCATTCCCGGCCCAAGGTCGGACGACCGTGGGCGGCCGCCAGCGTGTGGACGGGATCCCACTGAACCGTACGGCGCTCGCCAAATCGGTCAGCGCCGCCGACGTGAGCGCGCTCTTCGGCCCGCACGTGGCCCCGCGAGCACTGTGCCGGATCCCTCTCTCAGCGGTGCAGGCTGGGCCAGGCGCTATTGGGCGCGCCATATCGGAGGGCCGGCGCGCCGTTTTCGTCGCCGACGCGGCGTCAGAGGAAGATCTACAGAACCTGGTGCAGGCCGCGCTCGCGTACGACATCAGGCTACTCTGCGGGTCAGCGGGACTGTCCCGGGCCTTCGCGCGAGCGCTCGACCTGCGGCCCACGGCGCCGACGCCGTGCTTGTCATCCTCGCACGAGGGCCCGATTCTGGTCGTTGCCGGCAGCCGCCACGCCGCCACCGCGGCCCAGATCAAGGCCGCGGTTCAGCAGGGCTCGGCCATCGCGCTGGCAACTGCGGACATTGCCGACGCCGAAGCAAGCGGAGACGAAGGGGTATTCCAGGCGGCGAGCCGGCGCCTCGCTCTTGGCAACAATGTCATCCTGACCGCCGTCTACACGCCCGAGACCGCTGACGATTCTCACTACGGGAGCCAGTTGGCGCGCCTGGCGCGCCGACTGGTAGATGACGCCGCTGTCGGCGGACTCGTGCTGACAGGCGGGGACACCGCGCTGGCGACACTTGGCGCACTCGATAGCACGAGTATCTGGCTGCGTGGCGAGATCGAACCGGGGATACCGTGGGGCCGTCTCTGGGACGGACGCTGCTCCGGTCTGCCAGTTGTCACGAAGGGAGGCGGCTTTGGCAGCGA